>CAYVQS010000097.1:0-4654 GCA_964453195.1 Microcaldota archaeon
ACTCGGACCACGAGGGGCGCGGGGTCGGATACTCCAAGCTTTGCGAACAGCCACTGCGAAGGCTCCAGGCTCCACTTTTCCTTTGAGGGCAAAAGGTCGAGCCGCTTAACCGCCGCTTCGTAGTCCACGTTTTTCCTTATGCGGGGAGTTTTATTAAGATGCAAATCCAGACCTTTCTTTATGGCATTTCGCGTGTTCCGGCCTCTTTTGATGACGCGGGGCTTGTTCACCCTTCCCACCACCGGAATGATAGTCGACCGCAAGACGAAAATACTCGACGTGCTTCCCCACGGCCAGAAATACGGCTTTGGAAAAGAGACGCGCGGCAAGAGGATGGCGGACGTCCTCACCCACCCCATTGTAGCCCAGCACATCGAAAGCGCATTCAAGCTCGGGCCCGGAGAGGAGCGGGTGGACCAGATAGTTGTCCACGCGCCGTCAGGGCCGACCACGATGCAGCTGGTTTCGACGCCAATTTTTGGTTTGCGCGGCAGAATACGCGGGCTTAGCGTAGTCCTCAGGGACGTGCATGCGCAGGTGGCGGAAACGCAGAAATCCCGGGCGCTTGTGGACCAGATGCGCGAAGTCACCAAGATGCAGTCGGCCGAGCGCAGGATAAGGGACGCGCTCATCCGTGAAAAAAACCCCAGCGAGAACTTTGAAACGCTGGTCAGGGGAATCCACAAGCACCTGAAGGTTTCTGCGGCGTTTTTCGCGCCGGCGAGTTCGCAATCGTATGAAGCGGTTGCCCACGCCGGCCACGACGCCGGCACCCTGAACGGAATGACGCTTGACATGTCGCGCCAGAGCCTGACGCGGCACGTGCTGGAAACCGGCGGATTCACCTATCTTACTCCCAGCCAGATAAAGGCCGGGCGGCTGATCCAGCACCCCAAGTTCTTGGAGGCAGGCGAGCACGTTGCAGGCATTCCGGTGTTCGTGGAACAGGGAAAAGTGGGGGGCGTCCTCCTTGTTTCGATGACAGAGCCCCCTTCGCACCAGCTGAAGCAAACGCTCCAGAGGATTGGCGAGCACGCGTCCGAGCTCATGATGCTCGAGCACCTGGCGCGCGTGAGCCGCGTCACCGGCCTTCCGAACCGGTGGGCGTTCGAAGAGCGCCTGCGGGACAGGCTCGAATCCTACAAGCGAGGCCTGGCAGCCAAGGCGCGGGACCATGAAAAGCCCGAACCGTCGCCGTTCGCCCTGGTTTCGATAGACCTGAACGGATTCGGCAACGTCAACAACAGCGTTTCCCATCCCGCGGGAGACCTAGTGCTCGAAGAAGTGGGCAAAATGCTGAGAGAAGGCGTCAAGCGCAAGACTGACTTCGTCGGCCAGTGGGCGGGCGACGAGTTTGTGCTCATCCTCGACGGCGCCACCCGCGAAGAAGCGCACAAGAAAGCCGAGGAACTGCGGACCAGGATGATCCGCGAGACTGCGTCGGGCGAGCTCTACCGCCGCGTCATCGATCGCGTGATTGCAGGCGACGCCAAGCTCGACATCGATGCCCTGCGCAAGCTGCGCAAAATGACCGAAGACCCGGCGGGCATAGGTTTCAGTTTCGGAATAACTGACGTGCGCGAACACCCCGCGGAGGCCACGGCGGAGGAAATCTATTCCATGGCCGACGCGCGCGAACGCACTGCGAAAGACGAGAGCCGCGCCAGCGACCAGGTCGAAATAACGCGCATGAAGAGAGAGCGCCACTGATTTTTGGAAAAACACCGCGGCGGGCAACGGATTCCCGGCGCAAACGTTCCATGAAGGCCGAGGGCCCCAAGCGGTTTGAGAAAAAGGAGCAGTGGCCGCAAAAAACCAACGCGGCCAGTTTCAATAGAGTGTGCTTATTCCACGTCGCCGATTCCTTCGGGCCTTACCGCGAACACGCATTCGCCGTCGGGAAGGTTGGGCGAGTCCACCAGTTTTGCGATTCTCCGGTCCTCCTTGCTTCTTCTCAAATAGACGCGGTAGGTCGCCTGGTGCGCCAGCACGTTTCCTCCGACGGGCGCGGTGGGGTCGCCGAACAGGATGTCGGGCCGGTCCATTACCTGGTTCGTCAGGTAAATCGCCAGGTTGTAGACGTCCGCCAGTTTCTGCAGCGCGTGCAGGTGGCGGTTCAGTTTCTGTTGGCGTTCCGCCAGCTCGCCCCGGCCGACGTAGTCTGACCGAAACTCGCTCATCAGCGAGTCGACGATGACAAGCCGGATGCCCTTTTCCTTGATGATGTCGCCGGCCTTTTCAATCAGCATTATCTGGTGGTCCGAGTTGTAGGCGCGCGCGACCTGGATTCCGGCCAGAATTTTCTCGGGGTCCTGCCCGGCGGCCGCGGCCATCTGGGAAATCCTCTCGGGACGGAAAGTGTTTTCGGTGTCGACGAACAAGACTCCGCCGCCCAGGCCGCCTTCTTCCAGGGGCTTTTGCGTGTTGACGCAGAGCTGGAACGCGATCTGGGACTTTCCGGAGCCGAATTTTCCGAAGCATTCCGTGATTGCCTGGGTCTCGATTCCGCCGCCAAGCAATTTGTCGAGCTCCTTGGAGCCGGTGGAAATCCTGCCAATCATCTTGCGGCGTTCCATTACGGCGTTGCCGTTCTCGTAGCCCATTTCCATTGCGTCGCGGCAGGCCTGGATGATTTTCTTGGCGGTTGCCTCGCCGACGCCGGCGATTTCGACCAGTTCCGAGGGCCTGCTTGTCGCAAGCACTTCGATTGAGTCGTATCCCGAGTCCTCGAGCTTCGAGGCGGTCGCTTCGCCAACGCCGGGAATGTCGTATACGGACTGGATTTTCTTGCCGGACTTGATTTTCTCTTCCTTGGCCTTTTCTTCCAAGTCCTCTTCCTCGGTAATTTCCATTACCGCGGTCTTTCCCGTTTTTCCTGCCATTTTTCATCACCTTTGCCCATAAGCAAACATGGGTTTGCATTTTCGGGCGCAAAACTAGCTATGTTATTGGCAGCCTTCGGGCATTTAAAAAGCGCGGGCGGGCGGCTTTCCGGTGAAGTTCCCTCCGGAGCAATGCTCCAAGGACGGTTTTTATTAAGCAGGGGCCGATTGTCCTTTTATGGAACTGCGCGAGGCCAGCAAAGCAGTCATGCTTGCGTTCGTGGTCGTTCTCCTGATTTCCGGCGTCCAGCTGTCCAGCAACCGGTCCCAGGGCGTCAGGAACAGTCCCCTGGCGGTGATGGCGCACGGCCACGGCATGCTGCTGGCGTTCCTGTTTTTCGTCGTCCACCTCGACTCGCGGGGCCAGGAGTTCTGCGCGTTCTGTTCTAAAATGGTCGACGTCAGCCACGTCCTGCTTGCCTTTGGCGCAATCCTGTTCTTTTTCGCATACCATTTTGCGGGCCTGGGCGTGGAGTCGTTCGCAGGCTTAGGCATCCGTTCGTTCTCCGTTGCGGCCGAGACTTCGGCGGTTGCCGGCGCGTGCGCGTATCTGGTGGTTGCGATATTGCAGGCATTGGTGTGCGGTGTCCGCGAATGACCCTGATCATGATTTTCAGTCAGCTTGTCAGCATGGCGGTGATGTTTGCCGCCACGTATTACCTGCTTGGGTTCCTGTGGCCGTTTGCCCTGAAAAACGCGAAGGGCGACCCGGCCCACGCGCTCACCGTGCTTGGCGCAGGCCTCGTAATCCACTCGCTTTTCCACGAGGGGTCCGAGCTGATTTGCGGCCTCGGGCTCCACACCGGCAACCTGTCAGTCTCGCTGTTTGCTCAGTTCCACGTCCTTTTGCTCGGCGTTTCCGGCGCGGTGCTTTTCCTGTTCGGGGCGGTGAAGTTTTCCAGGAACAAGGGGATTCTACTAGTGAGGCAGGTCTGAAGCGCTTATGGCAATCGACTACTACTACGCGAACCTTCCGATGGCGGCCGCCGACCTAGTGTCCATCCTCGGCATAGCAATCGGCGCGTTCTTCCTCTACCGGTATTACTCGAGGTTCGCGGGCGAGGACATCGAGTATTCCAAGCGCACGTTCGGGCTCTTCGTCCTGTTCGTTGCGCTGCACGAGGGTTCCGAGGCGGTCCATTACTTTGCGCACTCCGACCCGGAGTCCGCCCTGGTCCAGGCCGCGGCGTACGCCAACATTCTGGTCGCGTTCGCGTTCGTGTTCTACGCCTCGAAGCTCAGGCACGCCTGCGCCAGCGCCGGAGTCAAGAACCTGGTTGCCATGAGCATACGCGCGTGGGGGTCCGACGCGTCCAAGGCCGTCGCAAAGGCGATTGCGGAAGCCGCGGCCGAGCGCCCGGACCTGGCCGGGGCAAGGGTGGAGCAGAAAAAGCTGGTGCTTCCCGCGTCGGCCAGCGCCTCGTCGGTGATTGCGCTTACAAAGAGAATCCGGTTCAAGCTCGACAAGGACGTCGCGCCCAACCTGGTCGACGACTTCATCAGCAACCTCTGGTTCGGCAAATAACCCGCGTTTTTTACGAGGGGAATTCCCCCAAAACGCGGAATTTGCCTCGCGCCGAGGGGAAAATAGCGTTTAAAAGCGTTTTTCCTAATGAATGGCAGTTTGAAAAACCGTTTTTTAGAGGGTGTGGAAGGCATTTGTCTTTGATGAGACGGTTCCACCCATCTTCGCGGAAAGGCTTTTCGCGCTCGATAAACGCGGTTTTTCTATAAACAAAGGTGAAACAAAACATGGCTGCAAAGAAAGCATT
>CAYVQS010000098.1:0-1620 GCA_964453195.1 Microcaldota archaeon
GTAGTATGCCCATTCCTCGCACGACGAGCCGTCGGGAAACACGCAGTAGCCTACTTGGCCTTCGGGAGAGTCTGAAATGTTGACTGTGCCGCCCTGTTTTTCGCAATAGACCGACGCGGGATTGGCAAGCCCAGTATTGTTGCCGGACTGGCATTCGCCCCGGTAGGCAACTTCTATTTGCGCACACTTGGCGCCGCACGCGTTGCCGTAGGTCACGCCGTCAACTCCACAAACGGGAGCGTATTCCATTGTGCAGGCGCAGCCTTGGCTCGGCGAAGGAGTGGGCGTGACTACGGGCGGCTGGGAAACGCATCCGCTGAGGGCAACGAACAGGAGCAAAAAGCCCCAAAGGAAGATCCAGCGGCGCATTTCCATCACGTAGAATAGGATACGGCCATGCTTTTTATACGAATTTTTTGGTTCGGAAAAAACCGAAGGATGGAAGGAGCCGCTGCTTTATTCGGGCTGTTTGGGCACGATGACGCAGGCAATAATGTAGCCGAGGATTCCGGCGGGCGGGCTGACGAGGGTGGCAAGTACCCAGAACAGCCGCACGATTACGGGGTCGATGCCGAAGTAGTCTGCGATTCCGCCGCACACTCCGCACAGCACTTTTTCCGAGCGCGAGCGATAGAGGCGCCTGACTTTTGGCTGGGGAACGGTCTTGGGCATTTTCACATTACCTCGCGAATTTGACGCAAGAAAAACGCTCTTCGCGTATAAACTCATTTCGGTTGTGTTCGTGGCGCTGTTTTATTAGCACGAAGCGGGAAATAAGTTACGGCGGCAGTGACGACACCGTCCCAGTCCGAGTTCCAACGATGACGACCGAGGTAGCTTCCGAGCCGCCACTTTTGATTCCATCGACAAACGGGCTTGAGGAGAAGACGGGCGTGGATTCCGGCAGGATTGCAAGGCACGTCGGCCTTGCGGTTGCGGCGTGCCTGGTGTTTTACGGCCTGGCAGTTTCCGACGCGGCCTATTTCATCCTCGGCCTCGTGCTTGGCTATTTTTTCATCGGCGACTTTCTCGGGGCGTAAAACTTGCCCAAGGGCGCCATGGGGCTGACGGAGGAGAGGCTCAAGGGGCTTGGCACCTTCGAAGGGCGCGGCGGACAGCGGGACGGCCTGCGGAAAAACAGAATCTAATAAATAGGCCCGCGGCATAATGGGGTTTCGATGGAACCCGAACTCGATCCCAAGAAGCACCCGCACATTTCCAAGCTCGCCGGCAGGTTCGAAAGAATCGGAAAGGAAGTCGTCGGCGTCGGAAAAGACATCCGGGAAATTGAAGAGCACCAGGCGCGGCGCTTGGTGCGCTATGGAAGAATGCTGGGCCCGGGACTCATCGCGGGCGCTGCGGACGACGACGCGGGCGGAATCGCGACTTATTCCATTGCCGGCGCAACTGTGGGGCTCGGCCTTTCCTGGCTGCTTGTTGTTTCGACTCCAATGCTCATCGTAGTCCAGGGAATGTGCGCTCGCATCGGCAACGTTGCGAAAAAGGGCCTGGCGACCGTGATAAAGGAAAAGTACGGCATGAACGCCGCGCTTTTTGCAATGGCCGTGCTTGTCCTGGCGAACGTCGCGACGATTGCCGCCGACGTTGCGGGAATGGCGG
>CAYVQS010000098.1:1630-4648 GCA_964453195.1 Microcaldota archaeon
TGCTGTCCAGCGCGGTGCTGCCAGCCGGCGGAATTGCGTGGATTTGGTTCGTGCTGCCCATGACTGCAATTCTAGGCTACATAATAGTGTACAAGAACTTTTCGTCCATCGAAAAGGGCCTCATGGCGCTGTCGCTTTTCCTTTTGGCATACATGGTGTCGGGCCTGGCCGAGGCGCTCTCGCGGCCCAATCCCCTGGAAATATTCGCCCAGACGCTGGTTCCGCATTTTTCGCTTGACCCAGTCTTTCTCATGGCCGCGGTGGGACTGCTTGGCACGACGATTACGCCGTATTTGTTCTTCTGGCAGACGCGGACGGAAATCGAGGCCAAGAGAACGGAACAGCAGATGAAGCGGGTCAAGTTCGACATTTTCGCCGGAATGATCTATTCCAACCTCATTTCGTATTTCATAATCCTGTCCGCGGCAATGGTGCTGTTCCCGCACTACGACGCGGCGGCCGGGACTTTCGACATCGGGGGCCAGACTATTGCCGCAAGCGCGCTGACTGCCAGGGAAATCGCGCTGGCGCTGAAGCCGATGTCGGGCGACTATTCGTTCTATTTGTTCGCGGTCGGCTTGCTTGGCGCGTCGATGCTGGCGGCAATAGTGCTGGCGACGAGCACGGCGTACACGGTGTGCGACACGTTCGGATGGAGCCTCGGGCTGAACAAGAAAGTGTGGCAGGCCAGGCAGTTTTATTTGCTGATTGGCGGTTCGCTGGCGGCCGGGTGCGCCCTGCTGTTTTTCGGCGTCTCGCCCATAATGGCGATGTTCCTGTCCCAGGTCTTATGCGGAGTCGTCGACCCCATACTGATATACTTCCTGATGAGAATTGCCAACGACAGGGCCGTGATGGGCGAGCACACGAACAACAAGTGGGAAAACGCGATTGGATGGCTGACGTTCGCGGTAATTTCGCTTTTCGTAGTGCTGTTGTTCTACAGCTTCGCCGCGCCGGCGCTTGGGCTTTGAATTAGGCGGCTTTTGGGCGCCACGAAAAGAGCCTCGAAAATAAAGGGCGTTTTACTGGGACTCGGACACTTTCTTGCGGACCAGGGCTTCCAGTTGCGCCGGGTCTTCCAGGCCGGCGAATTGTATTTCGGGAAGGGAAACTCCGCCTGCGCCGGCTGTTTGGAACTGCAAATTAGAGATTCCCAGAACCTGGTCGACCGGGCCTTGGACTACGTTGGTGTTGGTGACTTTGAAGAAGGGCAGGAATTTGCGCTGCTTGAACAGTATGCCGCTGAAGCAGTGCACGCCCTGGGTGGTGACGCGGTAGTCGTAAGTGCTTCGCAGCCAAGCCGACCACAAATAGGCAAGGAAAAAGCCCACAACGACGCCTGCCAAAAAGCCGAAAAAGCCTCCGAGCATGGCGCCCGCGATGCCCAGCACGATTGACAGCACGAAGCCGCGGACAATGGTCCAGGGCAAAAGGATTTTGGTGCTTGGGCTTCCCTGGTAAAGTGTTTGCTCTTCTGCCAATTCAATCAGCTCCTATTCGTTCAACGCCCGTTTGCGGCCCGAATTCTGCTCGATAAGCACGCGAACCTTGTCCTCGACGGGCGCGGGGTCTTCGACGCCGAAGAACTGTATTTCCGGCACGTTGTTGCCGCCTGCGCCTGCGGTCTGGATGCCGACAGTCCACACTCCGAACAACTGGCTGACTATGTCCTGGGAAACTACCGTGTCAGTGACCTTGAAGAAGGGCACGAACTTGTTTTCCTTCATCAGTATGCCGCCCTGGGAATAGACGCCCTTGTCAGTTACCTTGTAGCGGAAGGTCTTAAGGAGGAAATGGTTCCAGACGAACGAAAATACCAGGACGGGCAGGAGCAGGAAAAGTGACAGCCCGCCAAAAAGAAAGAAAATAAACACCATCCACAAAAGGGCCTTGCCCAAGGCAAAGGGAATCAGCATCTTGCTGCTCGGGGAAAATTCGAAGAAAACCTTTTCATCAGCCATAGCCAGTACCCCCGTTAGAATAATTTAGGACAGAAACGGCCGGGGCAATAAAAAGCTTGTGCCAAACTCACCGGAAAGGCGGTGCCGGACTTGTTTTAAAACAACTTTCAGTTTGTTGAATGGGAATGGCCAGTTTTTTGGAATTGGGGCGGCGGGAACAACGCGTTACGCCGGCGTCGCCGCTGTTCGGGGCGTGGAAGAAAAAAGCCGGAGCCGCCCAGCCGCCCGGCCCTGGAAACGGCCCCGAACTGCCGCCAGGGGAATTGGAAAAGCGGCTGGAAAAAGGCGCGGACCTTGCCAGGAAACTGGGTTTCGAGAAACTCAACCCGATGCAGGAAAAAGCCGTTGCGCAAGGGCTGCTGGAAGACGGAAACGCCGTGGTGTGCGCGCCGACCGCCAGCGGAAAGACTCTCGTCGCGCTCATGGCGCTTGCCAATTATTTCGAAAAAGCCAAGGGGCAGGGGAAAAAAGCCGTATACGTCGTTCCGTTGCGGGCGTTGGCGCAGGAGAAGAAGGACGAGTTTTCAGAGGCGCTTGCGCCGTTTGGATTAAAAGTGGGCATGTCGATTGGCGATTACGATTCTTCGGGCGAGGAATTGGCGGGCAACGACGTCATCATAGTCACCAGCGAGAAGATGGATTCGGTGCTACGGCACAAGACCGAGTGGTCTTCTAGCGTTGGCTTCGTGGTGGCGGACGAAGTGCATTTGATGGGCGACGACCACCGCGGCGCGACTCTCGAAATGGTGCTGTCCAAGATGCGCAGGCAAGGCAGCCGGATTTGCTGCCTGTCGGCGACGATTCCCAACGCCGGCGAAATCGCGGACTGGCTCGGCGCCAAACTCATCACAAGCGACTACCGGCCGACGAAACTTGAAATCGGCATTTGCGACGGAGAAAAACTGGAGTTTGACTCTTTGCCTGGCGCGGAAATGGATTCCAAGCGCGTGCTCAACCAGTTGGTGGAAAAGGCGGTTTACAATTTCGGCAAGGGCGGCCAGGCGCTTGTTTTCGTGGCGACGCGGCCCAGCGCCGAGGCGAGCGCGGAGGAAGT
>CAYVQS010000099.1:0-4568 GCA_964453195.1 Microcaldota archaeon
CGCCTGCGGCGAACCTGGGCCTCATCCTCATGGAATTGCGGAGAGTCGGGGACAAGGCGGCCGAACTCATAGACTGAGCAGGCCGAGCAATCAGTCCGGGGTGGATTTTTTGGCAGCGGACGACGCTTTGAAAAAGTTCCTTTCCGAACTCATTGCCGGCGAAAAACAACTGATGGGCCCCGTGGCCGTCACCGTCGCCCGCCAGGCCGGCGTCTCGTTCTCCGAAAATCAGGAGCCCTTCTTCGAGGGCGACGGCGAGAAAGTAGCCGAAACCGTCGTTTCCAAATTCCATGACATGGAGGGCCCCGTCGCCTATACCATTGCCAAAAAGGCGCTTGAAAAGACGCGGGAACTGTTTCCCGAATTCTCGCTTCCCGGCGCAGTCACCGGCCAAGGCGCCTAGGAATAAAATGGCGTTATTGCGTCGCTATTTCTGCAATCCTCAAAACTGCCCTTTCCACTGCCAGCTTAGCCGGGGCGGAGAGCCCGATTCCGTCCAGTTTCTGCGGGGCGGTCCCGACAAGCACTGTTTTTCCGGGCCAGTTCCCGATGCTTTTCGCAATCTTCAGGCCGTGAATGACGTCGATTCCGTGCGCGCCAAGCGGAACCGTAGCGGGAACCGCGTCCAGCATTCCGCCGTCCGACAAATCGACTTCGAACAGTTCGCCGGGAGCGGCGCCTTTTTTCACGAGCGCGTCCACTATTACCGCGCAATCGCATTTGCCAAGCGCCTTGACAAGCGCGGTCTCGTCCACGCCGGCGTCGACCAGCAATATTTTTTCAAGCCCGCTCTCCTTTAGTGCGCGGACGACTTTTGGGCCGAACCCGTCGTCTCCCAGCAGGAGGTTGCCGCATCCGATTACCGCGATTTTTTTCATTTTCTCGCCATTGGCTCGCGCTGAGAAGGTGATGCTGGGGTTGCCCATTTTGGCCGTTACTTGGCCAGGTCAATCTTGATCTTGGTGACGGTGCCGTTGTCGTTGAATTCACTGTTGTCGACGTGCACGGTGCCGTACTCGGAGATCAGGGAGGCGAACACGAGCGCCATTGGGCAGATGCCGGACTTGGTCTTGAGGACGTCGTGGATTCCGGTCTTGGCAAGGAAGCATTCCTTGAGCTCGAAAGTGATTTCGTTGCCGGTCTTCGTGATGATGACCTTGTCGAAGATGTCGCGGTCCGAGTTGAAGTACTTGCGCAGGGTCTCGATTTTCTGGTCGAAAGTCTGCTTTTCGCCGATGTCTGCCTTGAGGTCCTTGAACACCGACGCCGTGTCGAAGTATTCGGCGAACTTGGTGCGCGCGCGGTTGATTACCGCCCCCTTGGCGGCGCCCATGAGCTCCTCGGTGGTCTCTTCGAAGGCGAAAATGGTGCTGTGCAGGAACAGGATGAATTCTTCGAGTCTCATAACTACGCAATAGGCGCGCCGTCTTTTAAAACCTTTCGCGGCTTGTGAAAACTAGACGCAGAGTTTTCTCCGATTTAATCTTCCGCCCGGCGTTCTGAAAGGCTTTTATTGAAACCTTCCCTCTTTTTTTCCATGCCAAGCATTGGGTCCATGGCAAGCCGGCTGCTGGGCGGCGCCGGCCAGGAGCGCGAGGCCGGGGCGGACAAGCGCATTTCCAAGGCCGCCGACGCCATCGCCTCGGGCAAGCCGTCACTCGTCTGGCTCCAGGGCGCCACCGAGTCCGGGTGCACGGTGTCTTTTTCCAACGCGGAGTATCCCGACATCTTCCAGGCCATAGAGGGCGTGCGGCTTGAGTTCCAGCAGACGCTTTCGGCAAAGTCGGGGACGTTCGTGCTCGACAAGTACAAGAAGGGCGGCCTCGACATACTCGTGCTCGAGGGAGCGGTTCCGTCGGGAAAGTTCGGCTTCATGGGCGAGGACGAGAACGGCGAGGAAATTCCGTTCGAGAACTGGGTCAAGCAACTCGGCGCAGTAGCCAAATACGCGATTGCGGTGGGCACGTGCGCGTCGTTCGGCGGAATCCACGCCGCGCGGCCCAACCCGACGGGATGCCGCTGTATGCAGGACGTCCTGCCCGACAAGGCCGTGGTGAAGATTCCGGGCTGCCCTCCGCACCCGGACTGGATTTCGCTCTCGCTGCTTGCGCTGCTTGAAGGCAAGCCGTTGCCCAATTTCTGGAACAAGAAAGTCCACGAGCGGTGCAACTATCACTATTGCTACGAAAACGAGGAGTTTTCCAAGGAGTTCGACCAGGACGCCTGTAGGAAGAAAATCGGGTGTAAGGGCCAGGACGACTACGCCGACTGCGCGGTGCGCAAGTGGAACCGGCAGAGCTTCTGCATGGAAGTCGGAGCGCCCTGCACGGGCTGCGTCAGCAAGGGGTTCCCCGACGCGACTTCGCCGTTCTTCGAGGAAAAGTCGCCCGTCGCGTCGTTCTCCGCCAAGAAACTGAACTTCGGTTCCAAGAAATGACTTTCGGGAAATGAGTTGGGAAAAGATGCACAACGAAAACCACTACTCGGTCACAATAGACCCCGTTTCGCGCATCGAGGGCCATTTGAAAATCAAGGTCGAAATCTCCGACGGCATAGTCGTTGACGCGTGGAGCACGGGCTCGCTGTGGCGCGGCATGGAAGAAATCTTCAAGAGCCGCGACCCCCGCGACGCGGTCCAGTTCACGCAGAGGATATGCGGAGTCTGCCCCACGAGCCACGCGGTTGCGAGCGCCGCGGCCGTTGAGGACGCGCTGGGCGTGGAAATCCCCGAAGGCGCAACTCTCGTCCGCAACCTCCTGCAGGGCGCGGAGGAACTGATGAGCCACCTTGCCGCGCTCTACCTGCTTGAGGGCCCGGACTACGCCAGCCAGATTCCCGAGCTCGAGCCGTTTAGGGGAAAGTACTATTTGCAGGCTGCGAAAATCAAGGTGCTGTCGCACGAAATGGCCGCGGTGCTCGGCGGCCGCGCCCCGCACCCGGGCTCGGTGATAATCGGCGGCACTTCGTTCTTCCCGGAATTCGGCAAGGTCAAGCGCTTGCAGTCCATGCTCCGCGAAATAAAGGAGTGGGTGGACTCCCGCGTCCTTGCCGACGTTGAGAGAATAGGAAAGGAGTTTCCCGAATACCGCGACATCGGCGGCGGCACCAAAAACTTCATGAGCTTCGGCGCCTACCCCCAAGCCGGCAGGCAGCCGTACCACGCCCAGGGAATCTTTTCCGGCGGAAAGACACAGCCGCTTGACGCCGCTAAAATTTCGGAGTCCGTGGAGCATTCGTGGTTCTCGGCCGACTCGGTGGACGGCAAGAACGAGCCCGCAGTTGACAAGAAGGACGCTTATTCGTGGATGAAGGCCCCGCGCTACGGCGGCGAAGTGTTCGAGCTGGGGCCGCTGGCGCGCGCCATCGTTTCCGGCAGGCGCAAGGCCCGCGTTTCCGTGCTCGACCGGCTCGAGGCCCGCGCCGAAGAAACCGGGGCGCTGTGCAGGGAAATGGAAAAGTGGCTGGTCCAGGCCGAGGACCCCCTGCCGAACTGGAACAAGGACGCGTGGAACATTCCGCGCGAAGAGCGCCGCGGCTTCGGCTTCACCGAGGCCCCGCGCGGCGGCCTGGGCCACTGGGTGTGGCTTTCGGACGCGAAGATAGCGAAGTATTCCGCGATTCCGCCGACTACGTGGAACGCCTCGCCGCGCGACGGCGACGGCCAGAAGGGCGCAATCGAACAAGTGTTGCTGGGCACGCCGGTCAAGAGCGCGGAACACCCCGTCGAAGTCCTGCGCGTGGTCCGCAGCTTCGACCCGTGCCTGGCCTGTGCCTGCCACGTAATCGACCTGGACGGAAAAAAGCAGTTCGACGTCAGGGTCCTCTGATTTTTTGGTTTTGAAGAGTTGGGCGCTAACCTTCTGTCCTGCGGGGCGGTAGCTTCGCCAAAACCGGAAAGTTAGGCACTACATTTGCCCCGCAAGTCGGGCGCTCCGCCTGCAAAAAGTTCACCGGAAACGAGGCCTGCCTTGGCTTATAAGCCGCGGCCGGAAAATTGTTTTCGGAACCTAAACGCGTCTCTAGCGCGTTAATAAATCCTGGCGGAAGATTAACCGTCTTCCGCCCTCCTTCTATTTCCCGCGAAAGATATATATTCAACTAGGAGATAGATATATTTGATTTTTGTGGGCAACGTGCTGATTTCGCTGGACGACGAGGACGAGGCGCTTCTGAGGAGGCTTGCCCGGGAGAGGCGCCAGGGGAAGAAGGGCGCGCTCAGCGGAGTGGTTTCCGAGGCTGTTCGCGGGCTTGCGGAACGGGACCGGCGCGTCAAGTCTGCCAGGCGCCTGGTTGAGAAAATGAGGTGCGGTTTCGACCTCGGGCTTGGCGGGAAGCGGGTTTACAAGTCGAGGAGCGAGATTTATGATTGACCTGTTCCTGGTTGACTCGAACGTTTTGGCTTACGCGTTTGACAAGTCGTCAGACAAGCATCCTGCCGCTGAACAGGTTTTAGCGCGGCTTGTTTTGGAGGGGCGGGGGGCGGTCAGCATCCAGAACCTGGCCGAATTTTCCCGCATAATGACCGAGAAGGTTCCGAACCGCCTGCCTTTCGGGGAGGCCAGGGTGAT
>CAYVQS010000100.1:0-4522 GCA_964453195.1 Microcaldota archaeon
AAGCAAAAACGCCTCGGCTTTGGCGCCGCATTGCTTGCGCTTTCGCTGATTCTCTGGGCGGCCGCCGCGTTTTTTCAAATCGACAGGGCCTACCGCCTTCTGCTGTTCTTGCCGCTTTTCGGCGGGTTCGTCGGCATCTTTCAGGCGCACTTTAGTTTCTGCGTGTTCAACGCCAAAGCTCACGTATTTTCAATGAGGTAAACGCAATGGCCGAAGAAACGGAAACTATTGGCAGTGTGTTGAAAAAGGAATTCATAGACGCAGACGAAGCCACGGCCAACAAAATAATCCTGCTTTCGGCGGCGTCGGCTCTGCTTGCAACATTGATAATGGCATCCTATCCGTGAACCGTGCGCGGCGTGTTCACCGCGTTTTCCCAAGCGCCTGGCCTAGGTCTTCGAGAATGTCCCCTATGTCCTCGAGGCCCACCGAGAGCCGGACGAGTTCGGGAGTTATCCCGCCGGCAAGCTGCTCTTTTTCCGAGAGCTGGCTGTGCGTCGTGCTTGCCGGGTGGATGGCCAGGCTCTTGGCGTCGCCGACGTTGGCAAGGTGTGAAAAGAGCAAAAGATTGTTGATGAATTTCTGGCCAGCAGAAGAGCCGCCCTTGACTCCGAAGACCACGACCCCGCCGCAGCCGTTTCTTAGGTATTTCTTTGCGTTGTCGCGGGTGGGGTGGGTGTCGAGGCCAGGGTATTTCACCCATTCGACGCAATCGTGGCTGGAAAGGAAGTCCGCGACTTTGGCGGCGTTCTCGCAGTGCCTCTTCATCCGCAGCGAAAGCGTCTCCAGGCCCTGGATGAACACCCAGGAATTGTCGGGCGAAATGCACCCGCCGAGGTTTCTCAGGGGAACGAGGCGCATCCTGAGTATGTAGGCGAGTTGCGAGAGTTCGCCAAGGTCGTGGGCGTAGCGAATGCCGTGGTAGCTTGCGTCGGGCTCGGTCAAAAGCGGGTGCTTGTTGGAATACTTCCAGTCGAACTTGCCCGCGTCCACCACAGCGCCGCCGATTGCGGTGCCGTGGCCGCCGATCCACTTGGTCAGCGAATGCACGACCACGTCGGCGCCGTGCTCGATAGGCCGGAGAAGATAGGGCGTGGTGAACGTGCTGTCGACTATGTAGGGAAGGCCGGCGTCGTGGGCGGCTTCCGCAATGGCTGCGAAGTCGGGCACGTCGAGGCCGGGGTTGCCTATTGTCTCGGAAAAGACGGCCTTGGTCTTGGAGTTGATTTGCCTGCGCAACTCGTCGGGAACCGGGGGCGCGAACCTCGTCCTTATGCCAAGGTCGGGAAGGATGTTGTTGAACTGGGTATAGGTGCCGCCGTACAGGTCGTTGGCCGAGACTATTTCGTCGCCTACTCTCGCGAGGTTGATTACGCTGTAGAAAATCGCGGTTGTCCCGGAGGATAGGGCGAGGCCCCCGACCCCGCCCTCGAGCGAGGCGAGCCGCTTTTCAAGCACGTCTGTCGTGGGGTTCATCAGGCGCGTGTAGATGTTGCCTAGTTCCTTGAGGGAAAACAGGTTGGCGGCGTGCGCCGTGTCCTTGAAGACGTAGCTGCTCGTCCGAAAGACGGGAACGGCGCGGGAGAGGGTTGCCGGGTCAACGGCCTGGCCCGCGTGCAGGCCCTTTGTGTCGAATCCTTCCAGTTTCCCCGCCATGAAAATCACCAAAACCCAGTAAGCCGCCCGGCTCCCGGCGCAAGCGCTTGACTTGATTTGCAGGCCCCCGCCTATTAATATTTAGTGAAAGAAAAATTCGCAACAGAATAAAAGCGCCGCGGCAAGGCGCCAATTATTTGAACCGTATCAGCAGAGCGGAGTTCAGCATCACGGAAAAGCACCCCGCTTCCTGGAAGATGACCGCGAGCGCCGGGACGAACAGGCCGGTTGCCGAAAGCGTTATGCCCAGGACGTTGTAGGCCATGGAAAACGCGATGTTCCCCTTTATCGTGCGCAGCGTGCGCTTGCTGAGCCGCAGCATTTCCGCGACCTTTCCCACGTCGTTGGTCTTCAAGACCACGTCGGCCGCGCCGATCGATACGTCGGTGCCCGAGCCCATGGCAATTGCCACGTTCGCGGCCGAAAGCGCGGGCGCGTCGTTGATTCCGTCGCCCACCATCGCCACCTTGTAGTTCTTCTTCAAGTCCTCGACTATGCGCACCTTGTCCTCGGGAAGCAGGTCCGCGCGCACGTCGTCGACTCCCAGTTGCCTGCCGACCACCTGCGACGCAAGCGCGTTGTCGCCCGACAACAGCACTATTTTCCTGACGCCCAAATCACGCAAATCGTCCATTGCCTTGCGGCAGTCGCCCTTCAGGACGTCGGCGACCGCGACTATTCCCGCGACCCTGCCGTTTACCGCAACAATCAGCAGGGTTTTTCCCTCGCTGCCGCGCCTGACCGTCTCGGCCTCGGCCTTGGAGGAAATTCTGACCTTGTAATCCTGGAGGAGCTTGCGGTTGCCGACCAGGACGTCTTTTCCGCCGACTTTGGCCCACACTCCCTTGCCGGGAAACACCTTGAACGACTTCGGGTC
This sequence comes from Microcaldota archaeon, assembly GCA_964453195.1. Classification (GTDB taxonomy): domain Archaea; phylum Micrarchaeota; class Micrarchaeia; order Norongarragalinales; family CAINOH01; genus CAYVQS01. The sequence continues at coordinate 2,534 of CAYVQS010000100.1, forward strand.
GGAAAACGCGATCTTGCGCCTTTTCGCTTCCTGCAAAATGCTGGTGGAAAGCGCGTGCTCCGACAGTTTTTCCGCGCTTGCAGCGTAGGACAGGAGTTTTTCTGCGCCGATTCCGTCGAAGGTAGAGACGTTTGTAACGACGGGCTTGCCGAAGGTCAGCGTGCCGGTCTTGTCGAAGACCACGCAGTCGACTTCGGCCGCAGCCTCGAGATGGGTGCCGCCCTTGATGAGAATGCCCTTGCGCGCGCCGTTGCCGATTCCCGCAACCACCGCCGCAGGAGTGGCCATGGAAAGCGCGCAGGGACAGGCGACTAGCAAGACCGCAGCGGTCTTGACCGCATCGCCGGTGAGGACGAAGACGATTGCGGCAATGGCCAGGACGGCGGGAATGAAGATTTGCGCCATCTTGTCGGCGTACTTCTGGACTTGCGGCTTCTTTTCTTGCGCGTCTTGGACGAGGCGGATGACGCGGGCCAAGGCAGTGTCTTGCCCCACCTTGGTCGCCTTGAATTCAAAGGCGCCGAGCTCGCAAATGGTTCCGCCGAGGACTTGGTCGCCAACAGTCTTTTCTACCGGCAATCCTTCGCCGGTAATGGCAGACTCGTTTATCGAGCCGCTTCCTTTGGAAATCACGCCATCCACGGGAATGGACTCGCCGGGCTTGACTATCAACAGGTCGCCGGGCTTGACCGAGGCAACGTCGACTTCCTCTTCTACGAAGCCGCGCTTGATTCTCGCCTTTTTCGGCGCCAATGCAACGAGTTCGTCAACTGCGCTCTTCATTTTGACTAAAGTGAATATTTCTAGGGTTTGGATTCCGAGCATTATGACTATGACCGAGGCAGCGGGAAAGAACTTGCTTGAAAACAGGCGGTTGAGTTCCGGCCCGAGCCAGGAAGCGTCGACTGAATGCGCCTGGGGGACCGCCATCGCTGCCGCAATTGCAATTGCAATTAGGACGTCGGTGTCGAGCCGTTTTTTCAGCAGCGAGTCCAGGGCGCGGCCGTAGGTCGGCGCTGCTCCGATGAAAATTGCAAGGAGCGCGGCGTCTACGCCGAAAAGCGAGTCGAAGACGTGGAACCACCTAAGCGCGAAAAGCAGCAGCACGGTTGCATAAATCGCGTACTGCCGGTTCTTGCGGTTTTTCTGGTCGGCGTCCGCCTTTTGTGCGCTTTCCGAAGAAGCGCCGCACGTCTGGCCGGGCCCGCAATCGCATCCCATTTCAATCCGCCTTCCTCAAGCTCTTGCCTACTTGCTTTTCCAGCTCCGAAAAGGAGGGCATCTTGCCGGCGGCAACGACTTTCTCGTTTACAGAAACTAACGGAACTGCAATCCTTCCTGCGGGGCTCGCAGCTTCCTTAAGAAACTGGAATTTTTTCAGGTCAAAAGAATTGTAGGCCTCGAAAGAAAGCTTGTCTTCACCGAATTTTTCCACCAGTTTCGCGGCGGCTTGCTCGAAGGCGACGGCATCCTTGTTGGGGCCGCAGCCGCAGCATCCTCCCGCACAGCCAGAAGCGTAAAACAGCCTGACGACAGTTTTTTCCATTTCAATTCACTCCACTTAGCAGGTAATCTTGGCGCTTTTGCGCCTAGCGGGAAGCCGGATGCCCGCGGCTTTAAACAACTTGGGAATCCGCCGGTCTTTCAGGCGGTAGAGCACTTTTTTTCCGTCGCGCCGCGACGCCAAGACGCCGAGCTTCACGAGCTTCTTTAGCTGGAGCGAGACCGTGGGCTGCGCCCGCCCAACCAGCTTCGGAATGACGCAGGCGCAAAGCTCGCCTTCCAAAAGGCAGGAGACTATGCGAAAGCGCGTCTCGTCAGACAGCGCCTTGAAAAGGCCGAGCGAATTCATAGATATTTACAAACATAAATATATTATTAAAGCCGCGCACGGTTGAAATGTTGGAGGGAGCGAAAATGGCCAGGAAAATAGTGGTGGAGTTCAGGTATTTCGACCGGAGCGCGTGCAGCAGGTGCAGGGCGACGGAC
>CAYVQS010000101.1:0-4352 GCA_964453195.1 Microcaldota archaeon
CAAAGTAGTGCGCGCCGCCAGAAAAGCGCTGCCTGGCGCCGAAATAATAGTCGCCGACAACTCTTCGGGCGACTCGAGCGCGAAAATTGCGGAAAAGGCGGGCGCAAGAATCGTCCGCGTGCGAAAAGTCGGAAAAGGCGCTGCGGCGCGGGCAGGGGCCGCGTCGACAAGCGCGGGCGTCGTCGTTTTTCTCGACGCAGACCTGTTGAACCCGTCGCCTTCGAAAATCCGCCGCCTCGCCCGCCCGGTGCTGTCCGGCGCCGCAGACGCCAGCATCGCCTTTTTCTCGAACAGGGCCTTCCAGGGCTTTACGCAAATGGCCTATCTTCCGCTTGTTTCCCTTGCGTTTCCCGAATGCCTGCGGCTCGGCTTGAAGACCCCGCTTTCGGGCCAGCGCGCCTATCGCCGCCGGTTGCTCGAGAAAATGAAATGGCCCGACGGCTTCGGCTTCGAGGCGGCAGTAAACATCCAGCTTTCCCTGCTCCGCCCGCGGCCTAGAATAGCGCAAGTGAACTGGGGATTGCTCGAAACGGTTCCAAAAGGCGCAGGAAGCGGCAGGGCGCGTGAATTGCTGGAGGCCATTGTCCTGCAGGCGAAAAAAGCCCGGCGCTACGGCCGGATTGCAAAGTCTTCCTATTTTCCCCTCGTTTCCGACCTCGCTTCGGCCGCCAAGAAAATCCGGGGCAGGTTACCGGACTAGACTGTTCCTGCGGCAAGGTCCTGGTTCGCCGCGAACAGTTTTTTCAGGAAAACCGGGGTTACCAGCGTAGTCAATAGGCTCATGAGCAGAATTGCGGAATACGCCGCCTGCCCCAAAAGCCCTGCGTTGAGGCCGTAAAGCCCGACTATCATGGCGACTTCGCCCCTAGGCGTCATTCCCACTCCGACTATCGCCGCGTCGCGCAAGTTCATTCCAAGCAACTTCGCGGGCAGGCCGCAGCCGACAAGCTTCGTCACTATTGCCACGATTGTAAGCGCCGCTAGGAAGGCAAGCGCCGCGCCGGCCTCTGCCACGTTTACCAGCACTCCGAGCGAAACGAAAAAGACCGAGGCAAAAATCGCCTCCAGGTACTCTGCGCCTTCCTTGTGCTTGCCTATTTCAGCCTCGCCTATGGAGACGCCGGCGATGAACGCGCCGACAATCGCGCTAAGCCCGATTATTTCGGCCACTACGCTGTACAAGAACGCGGTCGCTATTGCCGCAATGAAGCTCATGTTTTCGAATCCGTGCCTAAGCGCCCACTCGTGCATTTTCTTGACCCTGGGCGAGATAATGTTCCTGCCGGCCCACGAGCCGATTGCGAGGAACACGCCCGCCTTGACTGCCAAAAGCCCCAGCGCAACTATTGACACCTCGCCCTTTGCGAACTCGGCCGCGGCCGAGAGCGCAAGCAACGAAAGGATGTCGTCAATTACCGCCGCGCCGATAATCGCCTTTGCCACAGGCGCGCCGAGCTTTCCCATTTCTTTGAGCACCTGGGCGGTAATTGCAATGCTTGTAGCCGTCAGCGCAGTTCCCACCAGCACGGATTCCGCCAGGGGAAAGCCCCACAAGTACGCCAGCCCAAAGCCGCCAATCCACGGAACGATTACTCCCGCCAGCGCTATCCAGAGATAGTCGAGCCTGAAGATTTCCTCGAACTTACTGTGCAGCCCCACCACGAACAGGAGAAAAATCGCACCCATCGTTCCTAAGGTTGAAACGAAATCGGTGTAAGTAATCAGTCCAAGCAGGCTCGGCCCCACGGCTATTCCTACCAGGATTTCGCCGATTACCGCAGACTGGCCAATTCTCTGCGCGACCAGATACCCGACGAGGGAAACGAGAAGCAGCAGGCTCATCTGCAGCTCGATGTTCAACGCCAGCCCAGCTTCCAATTCCTTCCCCCGTGCTCCTTATTTCTGCGCGACTATCCTCGGACGAGTTGCAAGGCCTGCGGTCCCGGGCAACGGACCGGCGCTTTCCCTGCGCTGGTGCGAAAAGATTCCCAGAGTCGCCACTGCGTTAGTCAGCAGGATGATGAGGAACACGATGTTCACCAAGTTGGGGATTTGGATCCCGCTTGCCGCGGGCAGCGTCGCCAGCACGGCCGCGGCCAGGTCGCGGGGCATGAGAAAAGTCAGCAGCACCCTGTCAGGCTCCAAGTGCCGGTTGAACTTCAGCAGAATCTTGGTCCCAATCGCCCGCGCCAGCACCAAAAGCCCCAGCAGCAAAAGCGCGGTCACGGGGACGTTCGCGGAAAACTTGAGCAGCCAGCCGGCGGCATACGCCGCCTGTTCCATTCCCACGCCCGCGGCGGCCTGCCACGCAGGCAGGTCTATCTTCAGCGCGTCGAGGCTGAACACGATTCCAAGATAGACGAAGAAGAACGTGCGGACGAAGAACGTGACTTCGGTCTGGAACGAGCGGAAAATCTTGTCGAGCTCGAACGCCTCCTTCGACCGGAATAGCGTGGCAATCTCGTTCCAGTTCCCAAGCAGGAGCCCGAACACCAGCACGGCTATCGCCCCGTTGGCGTTCACCGCCTCGACCACGGTATAAAGCAGGAAAACCACGGCTATGGACAGCATGTACCCGAACGGCTTGCCTTGGTACCGGTACATTATCTTTATCCACGCAAGCGCCGCAATTGCCGCGATTACTGCGGCTATCGAGAACGCTCCGAAAAGCTGGTTGGCCGCGAAGCTCGCGTCCACCGCCCCGGCGTTCGAAAGGCTGATTATCGTGACCGCGAACACCACGCACAGCGCGTCCGTCAGCGCCGACTCGAGCGCCAGGATGGTTTTGGTTTCCTCGTGCGCGGCTATCTTGGAAACGACGCCCATCACCATCGCCGAGCTCGTCCCGCCTATGATTACGCCCAGCAGCAGCCCGTTCACCAAGCTCCAGCCGAAGAACACGAACAGAAGGAGCGCGGCAAATACCGCGGTCAGGACGAAGTTCACAAGCGTGAACCAGGTCGCGGTCGACAGTTCGCTGAAGGCGCGGAACACGTTGAGGTTGATGCCGCCGTCGAACAGTATGATTATCAGCGCTATCGTTCCGATGATGGGCGCCGCGCCTTCGAAAATCGCCAGGGCCTCCGCATACTGGCCACGCATGAACGCGCCAACGAACATTCCGACCAGCATGAGGATGAGGACGTCGGAGACCTTGGTGCGTTCGAACAGCACGGACGCGAAGAAGCCGATGAAGATTACCGTGCCGATGAGGAAGAATACTTCGAGCCCCTGCATTTACAATCGCCTACAACTTCACCCGCGCAGGCATTAAAACGTTGCGGGTTTTCCATTAAATCCTGATTTGCGTGGACAGGAACACGAACGTTGCATAGTAGCCCAGCAGAATCGCGGCCTCGCCCCTGCCGATGCGGCCGCGCTTGAGCACAAGGTACCACAGGAGCGAAACCGCGCCGAGGTAGAAGAACACCAACACCATGAACGCCGTCAGGTTGGCGGCCAAGGGGTTGAGCACCGCGCTTGTGCCCAGAATCAGCGTCAAATTCACTATGCAGCTGCCTATCGCGTTGCCGATTCCAAGTTCCTTGTGCTTTCCCCGCACGGCAATCGCCGTCACCGTGAGCTCGGGCAGCGTGGTTCCAAGCGAAATAATCGTGGCGGCAACCACGGACTTGGATAGCCCCATCAATTCCGAAATCATTATCGCCGAGTCCACCACGAGGTTCGAGCTTGCCACGAGGAAAAAGAGCGCAATCGAAAAGAAGAACGCGCTTGACACCGCCTGCTTGGCCGTAACTTTTTCCCCGTAGTCTTCGGTAATCTCTTCCCTGAGCACGAAATAGGCATAGGCCGCGAAGCACGCCAGCAGGCCGATTCCGGTTATGCTGTTCAGCACCTCGAAAATTCCAGCCAGCGCCGGCGACCATGCGCGGCCGAAATTCAGCGCCAGGATCACTATCGGAATCGCCGACGCGAGCAAGAGAATCTTTGCGAGCTTGCGCGTCTCCTTACTGGTGAACGCCACCGTGCCCAAAAGCGCGCTTATTCCCAGGACGAGCGTCAGGTCGCTTGTATTGGCGCCCAGCACGTTGCCGACCGAAATAGAGCTCTCGCCTTTGAGCGCCGCCATTATCGAAATCGCTAGCTCCGGCAGGCTAGTTGCCACCGACAGCAGCAGGAACCCGATTGCGGCCTCGCCTATCTTGAAGAATCGCGCCAGCACGATTGCCTTGTCGTTCAGCACCTGCGCCGACCGTGCCAACACTAGCAGGGACACCGTCAGTATTGCAATCTGTTCCGCTACCATCTGCCCACCAAAATCAGGCCTTTTCGGCCACTACCAAATACTCGTACGAGTCCGGCCCGGCCCGTTCCATTGTCTCGGCGTCAAT
>CAYVQS010000102.1:0-4346 GCA_964453195.1 Microcaldota archaeon
CAGCCCGCCGTAATAGACGCGGCTGGAAAGCACTTTGAAAGTAATGTTGACCGCTTCGCCCCTGGCGGCTTCTATAAAGAAGGCTTTCACGTTGTTTATGTAAAAGCCGTAGTCGTCCGCCTCTATCACGTACGTTTTTTCGGCCGGGGCGGGAATCGGGGTGGCGGTCGGAATGATTGACGGCGCCGGCGTGGGAGTCGGCTCCGAAGTTGCGGCTGGAATTGCCGATGCCGTTGGTTTTGGCGCGGGCGTCGCCGTTGCCGAGGGTGTTGCCTCCGCGGTAGGCGCTGCAGTTGCCACGGGCGTGGGCGAGGGCGCCGAAGCCGGTTGCGCGTCGTTCTGGATGCAAGCCGCAAAAAAGACGGCCAGGAGCGCGAAAGCCAAGTATTTTCTTTCCATTTACGCCAAGAAAAAACAGGCATCCTTTAAAAATTCCCGGTGTAAGGCGGCGGTTTTTTGCAAAAATACGGGGAATGGGAAAACGTCTACCGGCAAAACCCTCCCGGGCAGTTGCCGTGGGAACTTGGACGGCCCAGGCCCGTCCTCGTCCGGCTGTTCGAACGCGGCGAAGTCGCCGCAAAGGGCAAGGCGCTGGACGTGTGCTGTGGCCTCGGCACCAACGCGGTTTTCCTCGCCAAGTCGGGTTTTGACACCACCGGCCTGGACATTTCGAGGACCGCGGTCGCGGCCGCGAAGACAAAGGCGCGGCAAGCCGGCGTGAAAATCCGTTTCCTGGTAGGCAACGCCGTGGAGCTTCCCTTCGCGGACGGGGAGTTCGACTTCGTGCTCGACATGGGGTGCTTCCACCACATCGTGCCCGAGGACCGGGAAAAATTCGTCAAGGGAATAAGCCGCGTGCTGAAAAAGGGCGGGCACTACTTCATGATTTGCTTCGGCGGCAAGAATGGCCGTTACTGGAACGCGTTTTCGGAAAAAGACCTCGAACGGATTTTTTCGCCGCACCTCGACGTCCTGCGCATTTCGCCGTATTCCTCGGCCGAAGGCGACGGAGTCCGGCGCTTCTTCTACGCCACGCTGATGAAAAAATGATTGCCGGGCAGCACCGGGCCCGCTTTTCCCGCGCCTACTTGTTCATCGCGAAGTATTCCTTCAGCGGCTTGGTCTGCGGCGTTTCGTCGTTCGACTTTTCTATCGCCGCAAGCGAAGCGCGCGCCGCCTCCAAAGTCGTTACCTGGGGGATGCCGTTTTCCACGGCCATGCGGCGGATGAGCGCGGCGTCCTTGCCCTTCTTCGGCAGGCCCGTCGAGATTATCAGCTTGATTTCGCCGCTTCTTATTTTCGACGGGATGTCGCGGCTTCCCTCGCAAATCTTACCCACAACTTCCACGCGCACGCCGTGCTTCGCGAACGCCTTCGCCGTGCCCTCGGTTGAGTAAACAGTGAAGCCCAGCTGCTCCAGTTTTTTCGCAATCGGCGCGAATTTCGACTTGTCCTGCTCCGAGCCTATCGACACCAGGGCCCCGCCGGCCCGGGGGAAGCGCGCGTGCGTCGCCACCATGGCCTTGAAAAACGCCTTTTCGAAGTTCGAGTCGATTCCCATCACTTCGCCCGTGCTCTTCATCTCCGGCGAAAGCAGCGTGTCCACGCCCGGAAGCTTGAGGAACGAGAACACCGACTCCTTGACCGCCGCGTACCTGATCTTGCGGTAGTCCGGCAACTTGAAGTCCTTCAATTTCTTGCCGAGCATTACTTTCGTCGCGATTTTGGCAAGCGGAACGCCGATGGTCTTGGAAACGAACGGCACGGTCCGCGACGCGCGGGGGTTGGCCTCGAAAATGAAGACCTTGTCGCCCTGCACCGCGAACTGGATGTTCATCAGCCCGACGACCTCAAGCGCCTTGGCAAGCCGCACGGAGTAGTCCTCGATTTTCTCAAGCGCCGCCTTTGAAAGCGTCTGCGGCGGAATCACGCACGTCGCATCCCCGGAGTGCACGCCGGCCTGTTCGACGTGCTCGATTATTGCGCCGATGAAAACGTCGACTCCGTCCGCCACCACGTCGACGTCGACTTCCGTCGCGTTCTCCAGGTACTTGTCCACTCTTATCGGGTGCTCGGGCGAAATTTTCGTCGCAGTCTTCATGTACTCCTTGAGGTGCGCCTCGTTGGCGACGATTTCCATCGCCCGGCCGCCCAGCACGTAGGAAGGCCGCGCCAGCACCGGGTAGCCCAGCCGGTTTGCGACCAGTCGCGCCTCTTCGAACGAGTACGCAAAGCCCGACGCCGGCTGGGGAATGCCAAGTTTTTCCAAGAGCGGCACGAACTTGCTGCGGTCCTCGACGAAATCCACCTTGGTCGGGTGCGTGCCGACCGTGGGCACGCCGGCCTTGAGAAGCGGAATCGCAAGGTTGATTGCGGTCTGGCCCCCGACCTGGAGAATGACTCCGTTGACTTTTTCCGTTTCCACGATGTTCATTACGTCCTCGAACGTCAGCGGCTCGAAGAAGAGCTTGTCGCTCGTGTCGAAGTCCGTCGACACCGTCTCGGGGTTGGAATTGACGATGATGGCCTCGTACCCTTCTTCGCGGATGGCCTGGACCGCGTGCACGGAACAGTAGTCGAACTCGATTCCCTGGCCGATGCGAATAGGCCCGCTTCCGATGACGAGGATTTTCTTCTTCCTGCTCGGATTCGCCTCGTTCTCGGTCTCGTAAGTCGAATAAAGGTAGGGCGTCTTTGTGGCGAATTCCGCCGCGCACGTGTCCACGGTCTTGTAGACCGGCAGAACCCCGTTCTCAATCCGGTAGCGCCTGACTTCGCCCTCGCTTTTTCCCGTCATGAACGCGATTTGCCTGTCCGAAAAGCCCAGGCGCTTGGCCGCAAGCACGTCGCAGGGATTCAGCGCCGCGCCTCCCTTTTTCCTGAACCCTGCGGCAAAGTCCGCGACGTTCTTTATCTTCGAAAGGTGCCATTCCGCGATTCCCGTCAGCTCCGCAACGCGGCCGATGGAATATCCTTCGAGGAAGGCGTGAGCAATTTCGAAAAGCCGCTTGTCCGTGGCGTGCTTCAGTTCGTCCTCCATTTTTTCCTTGGAGAGAAAGTCGTCTTTTCCGTCGAAGAGCAGCCCGAACCGTCCAATCTCCAACGAGCGGACCGCCTTCTGAAGCGCCTCTTCGAACGTCCTTCCAATCGCCATTACTTCGCCCGTGCTTTTCATCTGCGTGCCCAAGTGCCGCTCGACGGTCTTGAACTTGTCGAACGGCCAGCGCGGAATCTTGACGACGACGTAATCCAGCGAGGGCTCGAAGGCCGCGACCGTGTTCTTGGTGATGTCGTTCTTGATTTCGTCCAGCGTCATTCCCACCGCGATTTTGGCGCTGACTTTTGCAATCGGGTAGCCCGTGGCCTTCGACGCCAAGGCACTTGACCGTGACACCCTCGGGTTTACCTCAATTACCCGGTACTCCCTAGTCCTATAGTTGAACGCGAACTGGATGTTGCACCCGCCCTCGATTCCAAGCGCCCGTATGATTTTGATGGCGGCGGTGCGCAAGCGCTGGTACTCGGCGTCGTTGAGGGTCTGGATTGGCGCGACCACTATGGACTCGCCGGTGTGGATTCCCATGGCGTCGACGTTTTCCATGGTGCAGACGACTATGCAGGCGTCGTTAGAGTCCCGCAGGACTTCAAGCTCCATTTCCCCCCAGCCCCGGCTCCCAAGGATTGCCTCTTCCACGAGAATCTGGTGAATGAAACTCAATTTCAGGCCGGATTCGACGATTTTCTCGAACTCCTGCTCGGTGGTCGCGATTCCGCCGCCGGTCCCGCCCAGCGTGTACGCCGGCCGGATGATGAGGGGCAGGCCCGTTTTTTTCTTGAACTCGGCCGCCTCTTCGAAAGACGTGCAGACAATGCTTTTGGGAAGCGGCTCGCCGACCGATGAAATGGTGTCCTTGAAGGCCTGGCGGTCCTCGCCCTTGACAATGGCCTCGATGCCGGTGCCCAGCATTTTTACCTTGTGCTTGTCCAAAATTCCCTCGTCGAACAATGCCTTGGCCATGTTCAGGCCGGTCTGGCCCCCCAGGCCCGCCAGCAGGCCGTCGGGTTTCTCTTTCTCGATGATTTTTTCGATGGACTCGACCGTGACGGGCTCGACGTAGACCGCGTCCGCGGTCTCGACGTCGGTCATTATCGTCGCAGGATTAGAGTTTACCAATACTACTGAGTATCCTTCTTGGCGCAGGGCCTTGCAGGCTTGGGTGCCGGAGTAGTCGAATTCTGCGGCTTGTCCGATGACTATGGGGCCGCTTCCGATGACCAAGATCTTCTTTATGTCGGGTCTTTTTGGCATTTTTTCACGGTTTTTACTGAATTTTTTCAGAATTATT
>CAYVQS010000103.1:0-4310 GCA_964453195.1 Microcaldota archaeon
AGGAAGCGGGTCGCCCTTGTGGGGCGGCGCCGCGTTGTTCTTCTTCGGCCTCGGAACGCTGCCGCCGATGATGGGCTTCGGCGCGTTCGTGGCCACCGCGGGCAGGAAATTCGAGCACGCAGTCTTCAGGCTTTCCGGGGCGATTGTCCTCATAATGGGCCTGCTTATGCTCAACAACGGCCTCGTGCTGGCCGGAAGCGACTATTCCTTCCAAGCCATCACCCAAGGCAATTTCGGAGCCCAGCAAATTGCATCGGGCCAGGCCGCCACCATTGGTTCGCAAACGGTTCGGGCCGGCGCGGCGCAGCTGCCGGCAGTGCAGAAAATCTACATGAAGGTCACGCGCAACGGCTGGGAGCCGAACACCTTCACGCTGGTAAAGGGCGTGCCGGTCGAATGGACAATAGAGGGCGTCGAAGTCACTTCGTGCAACAACGAAATCGTCGTGCCGGACTACGACCTGCGGATAAAGGTAACGCCCGGAACGCAGACGGTCAAGTTCACGCCGACCAAGGCGGGAATAACGAGGTGGAGCTGCTGGATGGGAATGATTCCCGGTGCGTTTAAAATAGTGGACGCGCCCGCGCAGGCGCAGGGAACTGCCCAGCAGATAGCGGCAAACGCCGGCCCCGCCGCAGCTGGCGGAAATGCCCCCGCCCAAACCGCGGATCAGGAGCTTGCAAACGCAGTTGCAACGCCTGCCGGAGGATGCGGGTGCGGAGGCTCGGGCGGAAGCTGCCACTGAACGGGTTGCTGTTCAAACAACGAAAGTTTTGGGACAAAGTGCAACGGGATTATTTAAAGCGGCCAAGAAAGGGTTAATGCGAGGGATTGGACTTATGGTCAAGAACAACGCAAACCGCAGGATTTGCGACAAGGTCGGGGAGGCGCGCCGCGGGCTGGAGCTCATACTAAGCCCGCTTGAGTGCGACGTGGTCGAAGTGCTGTGGGACGCGCCTCAAAAGCAAATGAAGGTGCGGGAAATCCACGCCAGGCTCGGGGCCGAAAAAAAGAAGTTCGCCGTGACCAGCGTTGCAGTCATACTCGACAGGCTCCACGAACGCGGGCTGGTCGCCAGGCGCGCGGAGACTGGCAGGGGCGGGGTGCATTACCTGTACTCTGCCAAGACGTCGAAGAGGGACTTCCAGAAGACCGTGGTCGCCGACGCGGTGGAAAACCTCATCAAGAGCTTCGGCGGCGTTGCGGTATCGTATTTCAACGAGCGGTTCTCCAAGAAAAAGTGATTGATTGCTTGAACTTATCACGGACCACATCCCGTGCATGATAGAGTTTGCCTCAAACCCGGTAAAAGTCGGGGTTGCGCTTCTGGCGCTGTCGCTTTCGTTCTGGGCATACTACAAGATGAGAAAGCCCAAGATGACGCCGACCAGGCGGGCGGCGCTGACCTATTTCCACCTCGCGATGCTGTTTTTCCCGTTCCTGTTCTTCGTCTATTCGATGGACTGCACGGCAATCGGGCGGTACTGCGCCGGCATGGGCCTGCTGGAAACCGCGGCGCTCTCGCTTCCCGTCGCGCTTGCCCTAGGCACGCTGATTGGATTCGTGATAATCCCCCGATTCCACATACTGCCCTACGACATCACCGAAATCACCGAAGGCCCGCTCTTCTCTTTCGTCGACCGGGAATCCAGGAGGCTTGGGATGAGGCCGCCGCAGCTCTTCGTCAAGCATTCTTCAGAGCCGTTCGCGCTTTCGTTCAACGGAATCTCAAGCCCGGCAGTCATAGTCTCGGTCGGCATGCTTGGCCTGCTCAGCAAGCCCGAGGCCGAGGCGGTAATTCTACACGAGCTGGCGCACCTTGCGAACCGGTCGTCGGACTACAAGTCCTCCGCGCTCCTGGCAAGGCTGCTCTCTCCGTTGCCGTACGGGAAGGCGTTCGCGGCGGCCGTGGCGGAGGAGGAAAGCAAGGCCGACGCCCACGCCGCAGCGGCCCAGGGGACGGCAAAGCACCTGGAAAGCGCGAGGAAAAAGGCTTCGTTCTTCTGAAAAAAAGGCATTTATGTTACTGCGATTGCAAAGTATTACTTAAAACGTAATACTAAACGGGTGAGCGAAATGGCGAAGGAAACAATCGGAATCGGCGGGATGGACTGCGCGTCGTGCGCGGCGAACATAGAGAAGGCGCTGAAGAAGGGTGCCGGCGTGAAGGCTGCGTCGGTGAACTTCGCGACCGAGCGCGCGACCGTGGAGTTCGACGAGAAGGTTACGAACAGGAAAAAACTGGAAGACGCGATTGAAGCGGCAGGCTACGAGCCGGTCAGGGAATGATTTTTGCGAGGTAGTTGAAATGGCGAAAGATGCACAGGCGAAGCTCGAGGACCGCGAGCGCGCTCGGCGCGAGGCCGAGCTTTCCGACCTGAAGCTTCGGCTGACGGTTGCCGGGGCGCTTGGAACCGTGGTTCTCGCGGCTTCGATGATGGAAAGCGACGTTCTGATGGCGTTTGGGCTTTCAAAGCAGCAGCTTTACTTCGTCCTGTTCCTCCTGACCACGCCGGTGCAGTTCTGGGCCGGATGGAGGTTCTACAAGGGATTTCTGGCTTCGATCAGGCGGCGCAGCGCGGACATGAACGTGCTCATCGCGGTCGGCACCACCGCGGCGTATCTTTACAGCGTAATAGCGACTTTCGCGCCCCAGTTCTTTGAGTCCGCCGGGCTCGAGGCAGTGTCGTATTACGACACTTCGGCGGTAATCATTGCGCTGATCCTGCTTGGAAGGTACTTGGAGGCCATTGCCAAGGGCCGGACTTCCGAGGCCATAAGGAAACTTATGGGCTTGCGCGCCAAGACCGCGCGGATTTTCAGGAACGGAAAGGAAATGGAGGTCCCCGTCGACCAGGTAATCGTAGGCGACGTCGTGCTCGTGCGGCCGGGCGAAAAAGTGCCGGTCGACGGGAAGATAGTCGAGGGCGAAAGCGCCGTGGACGAGTCCATGCTTACCGGCGAGTCGCTGCCGGTGGACAAGAAGGAGGGGGACACGGTCATCGGCGCGACACTCAACAAGAGCGGCGCGTTCAAGTTCAGGGCGACCAAGGTCGGGAGCGAGACCGCGCTGGCGCAGATCATCCGCATGGTGGAAGAGGCGCAGGGAAGCAAGGCGCCCATCCAGCTGCTTGCCGACCGGGTGTCGGCGGTTTTCGTGCCGGCGGTAATAGCGATTGCAGTCGCCACTTTCGGCGCCTGGATAATGTTCGGGCCGGCGCCGGCGTTCAATTTTGCGCTCGTCAACTTCGTCGCGGTGCTGATTATTGCGTGCCCGTGCGCGCTTGGCCTTGCCACGCCCACGGCCATCATGGTCGGGACGGGAAAGGGGGCCGAGAACGGGGTGCTCATCAAGAACGGCGAGGCCTTGGAAACGGCGCACAGGATAAACGCGATAATGTTCGACAAGACGGGCACGCTCACCCGGGGCGAGCCCGACGTCACGGACGTGGTTGCCGAGAAAATGGCTGAAAAACAACTTTTGTTCTACGCCGCGTCGGTGGAAAGGCACTCGGAACACCCCATCGCCCAGGCCGTTTTGAAGAGGGCCAAGAGCGACAGAATTGCGCTTGCCGAGCCCAAGAAGTTCGCCGCGGTCGCGGGCCACGGCGTAAGGGCCGCGGTCAACGGTAAATTGGTCCTGGTCGGCACCAAGAAGTTCCTGAAGGACAACAAGGTCAAGACCGCGGTCTTGGAAATGGACGCGGAAAGGCTTGCGGCCGAGGGAAAGACCGCGCTGTTTGTTGCGGTGGCGAACAAGCCCGCGGGAGTCGTCGCGGTGGCGGACACGCTTAAGGCGAATTCCGCCGACGCGGTGGCGGCGCTTCACCGGATGGGCCTGCAGGTAGTGATGATTACGGGCGACAACAAGCAGACCGCAGAGGCCATTGCCGCCAAGGTCGGCATCGACCGGGTATTCGCCGAAGTGCTTCCGCAGGACAAGGAGAAGAAGGTCGAGGCGCTGCAGAAGGAAGGGAAAACAGTGGCTATGGTGGGCGACGGAATCAACGACGCGCCCGCGCTTGCCAGGGCCGACGTGGGAATCGCCATCGGCACCGGGACCGACGTCGCGATGGAAACCGCGGACGTCACGCTGATGACCGGCGACCTGCGCGGAGTGGTCACCGCGATAGAGCTGAGCAAGCGCACGATGACAACGATAAAGCAGAACCTGTTCTGGGCGTTCGGATACAACATACTGGGAATCCCGGTTGCGGCCGGGGCGCTTTATTTCCTCGCGGCAACGCCCGGAGCTCCGCTGGCATTCTTGGCGCCGAACCTCGCGCCGGTGCTTGGGAAGAACCTGCTTT
>CAYVQS010000104.1:0-4305 GCA_964453195.1 Microcaldota archaeon
GGCACTATCGCGGCGAGGCCCGCGGCCAGACAATTAGTTTTCCCAGAATATAACTAGGTTGCGGTGTAAAGGCGCTGCCTTTTTATTTTGCGGCCGAGTGCAGCCTTCATGAAAATCGACTGGCGCAAGTTCCTGATTTCCCTGGTCGTCTGCAACGGCGCCGGGGCAATAGGCGCGGCCTTCACTTTTTCCGCGATTCCCGTCTGGTACGCGGGCCTGAACAAGCCGTGGTTCAACCCGCCCGCGTGGGTATTCGGCCCCGCCTGGACCGCGCTCTACGTGCTGATGGCCGTCGCTCTCTATTCCGTCTGGGTCAAGAAAGAGTTTTCAAAGGCAAAAAACGCGTATTTTCTCTTCAGCATCCAACTGGTCCTCAATGCCCTCTGGTCAATAATCTTCTTCGGAATGAAGAGCCCGGGCTTAGCCTTCCTTGAAATAATCTTCCTGTGGCTGGCAATCGGCCTGACGGCAAAGGAGTTCTACAAAATTTCCAAGCCCGCGGCCTACCTGCTTTTGCCCTACCTGGCGTGGGTGTCCTTCGCCGCGCTGCTCAACTTTTCGGTCTGGACCCTCAATCCCTAGCGCGGAAAACCCCTAGGGAGGTCTTCAACTTCTAGAGCCTTCAAGCCCTTTGGGCTATTCGGCTCCCCGCGCCCCCGGGAAAAACTAGTCCTTGAGAATGGGCTGGGCGGAAATTCCATTGGCGGCGAACAAGTCCTTCAACTTCTTCTCGTCCTCCGCCGGCACGATGGAAATGCACTTGCCCGACGCGCCCATACGCCCGGTGCGGCCGGCGCGGTGCATGTAGAACTCGGGAGTCGGCGGCACGCCAAGCGAATACACGCGCACAATGGCGTCGAAGTGCATTCCCCGCGCCGCCAAGTCCGTCGTCACCAAGACGCCGCCTTCCTGGCGGAAGCGCCGCACCGCCGCGTTGCGCGCCCGCGCCAAGACCTTCGAGTGCAGGACGATGGGGAAAATCTTGTTCTGCCTCAGCATTCCCGCCGTCTCTTCGACGTCCTCGATGGTTGCGCAGAAAACAATTGCCCGCTCGGACGCGGGCTCCTTTTCCAGGAGCTGGGCGAGCTTGAGGCCAAGGCCGTGCTTGGCGATGGAATAGTAGTGCGAAATCCTGGACTGGGCGACGTTGCCGGCCTTGACTATTTCAAAGTCGGCCTTGAGCACGAACCGCGCCTTCTGCAAAAGAGTGTCGGACGCGTGGACGGAAAACAGCATGGCCTGGCGCTTGGAAACCTTGGCGGCGATTAGGCGGACGAATCTTTCGAACTGGTGCGTCAAGAGCCGGTCGGCCTCGTCCAATACAAGCGCCCGCACCTGCACCGCTTCCAGGACCTGCCGTTCCAGTATTTCGGCCACTCGCTCGGCCGTGCCCACTACGATTTGGCTGCCGTCCTTGACGAGCTGTTCCTGTTTTTCGGGCGGAGTGCCGCCGTACACGGCAACAACGCGCACAGCAGTGCCATAGGCCAGTTTCCTGGCTTCGTTCGCGGCCTGGATGACAAGCTCGCGCGACGGCTCCAGCACAATCGCCTTGTAGTGCGGGTCCTTCGCCGCGTTTTCGATGATTGGAATCATGAACGCCGGCGACCGCGCCCAGAAATCCTTGCCTTCGCGCGCTTTTTCAATGGACTTTTCCTGGACCTCGGTGAGTTTAGTGAAGCCCAGTTTTTCCAAGGCGGCGCGGGAATGGCCGGCAAGAGAGTCCATGACAATAGAACGATGGAGAATGGTTTAACCCTTTTGATTGGGCCGTCTTCGGGGCTGGCGCGGTTTCCGGGTGGAAGCTAGCGCGTTTTCGACCGCAATTTCTTGTGGTAGGTCACGGCGAACCGGTGGGCTTCGTCGCGGATTCTCATCAAAAGCTTCAGGCCCGGATTTTTCCGGTCCAGTTGCAAGCCCACGGGCTTTGCCGGGGAATAAATCTCTTCGAATTCTTTTGCCAGGCCGATGATTGGCCGGCCGTAGATTCCTAATTCATCCAGTGCCGCTGTTGCGGCAGACAATTGTCCCTTTCCACCATCCACGACGATCAGGTCCGGCATTGGCTTGCCTTCCTTCTTGATTCGGTAGTAGCGGCGGAACACTATTTCCCTTATCATTGAAAAGTCGTCCTGTCCGTCGACAAACTTGATTTTGAACCGCCGGTAGCCCGTCTTGTCCGCAGTTCCGTTTTCGAAAAGCGTGCTTACGTCGAAGCACTCGATGACGTTTGGCAGGGCCTTCAGGCGCAGCACCTTCTTCAATTCCAGGAGCCCCGGCTCGGCGGACTGGGTCAAAGCAAGGACCGCGTTTTTCTCGGCCAGTTCCAGCAGTTTTTTCCGGTCGCCCTGCATCGGAACGACGAACTCGGGCCTCTTTTCCCGCTCCTTTTCCAGGTAGTTTGCGATTGCGTCCGCGTTTTCGGGAATTTTTGAAAGCAAAATCCTGTCCGGCACGCGGTTCGAAGAATAGTAGACTGCCAAAAACTGGGAAACAGGCTCTTCTTCGAGCGCATCGAAGCAATGCTGCGCCCGCTCGTTGACGACTCCCCTTGAAGACTTGAAGACAATCGCGCACGCCTTCTGCCCGTCTTTTGCGACTGCGACGTAGTCTTCGGAGTCTTGGCCCGAAATCTCCATTTTTTGGCGCACATTCAGCGCCTCGAGGGCGGCAAGCTGCTTTTTCAGCCCAAGCGCCTTTTCGTACTCCTGGCGTTGCGAGGCGCCCGCCATTTCGTTTTCAAGCGATGCCTGAAGCCCCTCAACTTCGCCCTTGAGGACCTTGATTGCCCTCTCCACGTTCTGCAGATAGTCCTTTTTCGAAATCTTGCCGATGCACGGCGCAGGGCACTGGCCGATGTGGTACTTGAGACAGGCTTTTTTCGGCAAGCTGTTGCACGTCCTTATGCCGAACGTCTTTCGCAGGAACGAGATGACCGAAAGCCGATTCGAACCCTCGACGAACGGGCCGAAAACCTTTCCCTTGGCGCCTGCGGCGCTTGCTTTTGACAGAATGAGTTCGTCCTTCAAGTTCTTGCGCACCGTGACGATTTTGGGGAAGTCCTCGTCGGTGACGAGAATGTACGAGTAGCGGTGCGTCTCCTTCAAGTCGATGTTGTATCGCGGCCTAAGCTTTCGGATGAGGTTGGCCTCCAAAATCAGGGCCTCAACTTCGTTGTCGACGATTGAATACTCCAAGACACTCGCGCCTTGCACCATGTCGCGGGTCTTTGGCAGCAAATCGTTGGCAAAATAGCTTGCAAGCCGGCTCTTGAGGCTCTTGGCCTTGCCGACGTAAAGAGTCTTGCCCATTGCGTCCTTGAAGAAATAGACTCCTGGCAATTCCGGCGCGGCTTTTGCGCGGGCTTCGAGGCTTTCAAGCGATTTTCCGGGCATTGTGCGCGCTCACTCCACCGAAAGGTGCTTTTTCAAGAACTGGCCGGTGTAGGATAATTTGTGGCCCGCGACTTGTTCCGGCGTGCCGGCTGCGACGATTCGGCCGCCGTTTTTGCCGCCTTCCGGCCCCAAGTCGATTATCCAGTCCGCGGTCTTTACTACGTCCAGGTTGTGCTCGATGACAGCCGCGGTGTTGCCTTTGGCGACCAGGCGGTGCAACACTTCAAGCAGCTTCTGCACGTCGGCAAAGTGCAGGCCCGTCGTGGGCTCGTCAAGAAGGTAGAGTATGTGCCCGGCGGACCGCTTGGCAAGTTCCGAGGCCAGCTTGATTCTCTGCGCTTCGCCGCCGGACAACGTCGTCGCCTGCTGGCCCAGCTTGACGTACCCCAGGCCGACGTCGCATATGGTCTCCAATTTGTTGCTGATTTGCGGCACGTTCTTGAAAAACTTCAACGCCTCGTCCACGGTCATGTCCAGCACGTCGCTGATGTTCTTGCCCTTGTACATCACGGAAAGCGTTTCCTTGTCGTACCTTTTCCCCTTGCACTGCTCGCACACTACGTAGACGTCTGGCAAAAACTGCATTTCAATCCGGAGTACCCCGTCGCCCTCGCACGATTCGCACCTGCCCTTGGCGACGTTGAACGAAAAGCGCCCCGCGTCGAACCCGCGCGCCTTGGCCTCGGGAGTCTGCGCAAAAAGTTCCCTGATGGGGGTAAAAACCCCGGTATAAGTTGCCGGATTCGAGCGGGGAGTCCTTCCAATCGGCGACTGGTCCACCAAAATCACCGAGTCGACGAATCCCGTGCCGTCTATTCCGTCGTGCTCTCCGGGCTTTTCAGTCGAGCCGTAGTAGCGGCGCGCAAGCGCCTTGTAGAGCACGTCCATGACCAAGGAACTTTTTCCCGAG
>CAYVQS010000105.1:0-4198 GCA_964453195.1 Microcaldota archaeon
TTTTTACCCGCCCCGCCGTTTTCCCTGCATCGGAGGTTATGCAATATGGTTTCCAAGCTCCTGTCCGGCCTTTCCGGCACCGAAAAACTCGGATATTCCGCGATTACCCTGGCGTTCCTCGCCGTCCTGTACTTCGACGCCGAAATGTTCGCCAACCTCAAGGCGTATTTCCTCCTCATCTTCCTCCTGCTGCTGTTGACTTCGCTCAGCGTCCTGTCGCGGCTCAACATCATCGAGGCCCTTGAGTTCGCGCCCAGGAAGAAAAAGTAGTTATTTCCGCTTCTTTCCGGTTTTTTCCAGCTTTGCCAGCCGGTGCTCGAGCCGCCTTATGTGCTCAAGCAGCGGGTCCGGCAACCCCCCGTGCTCCAAGTCCGCGCCGCGGAACATTCTTCTCCCGTTGACCTTGACTATTTCGCCCGGCACGCCCACGACCGTGCAGTTCGCAGGCACGTCCTTGACCACGACCGACCCCGCGCCGACCTTGACGTTGTCCCCGACTTTTATCGGCCCCAGCAATTTTGCGCCGGCGCCGACAATGATGTTGTTTCCAAGCGTGGGGTGGCGCTTGCCCTTGTCCTTTCCCGTGCCGCCGAGGGTCGAGCCCTGGTAGAGCAGAACGTCGTTCCCGACCTCGGCGGTTTCGCCGATGACTATGCCCATTCCGTGGTCGATGAAAAACCGCTTCCCGATCTTCGCGCCGGGATGGATCTCTATTCCGGTCAAAAACCGCGTCGCTTGCGAAATAAGCCTCGGAACAAGCGGAACGCCCTTGGAATAAAGCCAGTGGGAGAGCCGGTGCGCGACAATCGCGTGCAGCCCCGGATAGCACGTGATTACCTCCAAGTACCCCTTGGCCGCGGGGTCGCGCTCAATCACCGCGTCGATTTCCTCCTTGAGATAGCCCAGAACGCCCATTTATCCACCCAATTACTTAACACTGTTTAGTTGCCGCCCGCCATTTATAAAACTTCTTTTCCCGTTCCCCCCAGCCACGCGGCATTTGAAGTCATTTCGGCCATTTCGGACCATTCCCGCCCTCTTGCCCGCAAAACTCTTTTTAACCGCGGGCCCGCTATTGTTCTTCATGCTGCTTCCCTTTTCGGAAATCGAGGCCCTCCTGGAAAAATACTCGCTTCCGGTCGCGCGCTTTTTCACCTCGAAGGACTGCGACGCCCTGGTCCAGCAGTCCCAGTTCATGGAAAAGCCCCTGGTGCTCAAGGCGATGAGCCAGCAGGTAATCCACAAGACCGAAAAGAAGCTGATAGAGCTTGGAATCGAGACCGAGCCCCAGCTGCGCGCGGCGTTCGCCGGCCTCGCCGAGCGCACTTCGGACGTGGAAGTCGACACGTTTTTGCTGCAGGAGCAGAAGAAGGGCATCGAGCTCATAGTGGGCGCCAAACAGGACCCGGCCTTCGGCCCCGTCATAATGTTCGGCTTCGGCGGAATCAACGCCGAGCTGCTGCAGGACATCGCCGTCCGCGTGTGCCCGGTGCACGAGGACGACGTTCGCGCGCTCATCCACGAAACCAAGACTGCGGGCTTTTTTTCCCCCGGCGGCTTCCGGGGCAGGAAAGTTAACGAAGACGTGATTGTCTCGATGCTTCTCAAGACCTCGAAGATGCTGACGCAGGAAGACGAAATTCTCGAGCTTGACTTCAATCCAGTCATCGCCGACGAGCGCGAGGCGTGGATTGCCGACGCCAGAATAATAGTCAAGGATTGATTAAGCACAACCGCGCTTGAGGCTAAGAGACTGATTGAAATGACCGCCGAAGAAATGGAGCGCTTCCTCGACCCCAAGTCCATCGCAGTCATCGGCGCCAGCCGCGACGTCAACTCGGTCGGCCACGGCATCCTGCGCTCTCTTGTTACCGGCTGCGTGTTCGACTATGGGTTGTGCACCCCGTTCCCCGGCAAGATTTTCCCCGTCAACCCCAAGGCCGACGAAATCCTCGGCATCAAATGCCATTCTTCCGTCCTAGCGATTCCCGACGACGTTGACCTCGCCATAATCTCGGTCCCCAACAAGGTCGTCCCCGCCGTCTTGGAGGAGTGCGGCCAGAAAAAAGTAAAGGGCGCCGTCGTAGTTTCCGCAGGCTTCGCAGAAACCGGCGAAGAAGGCCGGCGCCTCCAGGAACAAATAGTTGAAATCTGCCGCAAGCACGGCATGCGCCTGCTGGGCCCCAACTGCCTGGGCTTCATACGCCCCCCGATAGGACTCAACGCGTCGTTCGCCCTCACCGCCCCGCAGCCAGGCTACGTCGCATTCATCTCCCAGTCCGGCGCGCTTGCAGACTCGGTCATAGACTGGGCAATCGAAAACCGCTACAACTTTTCCGCACTAGTTTCCCTGGGCAACTCGGCCGACCTCGACGTCTCCGATTTTCTCGAGTGGTGCCTGGCCGACGAAAACACTAAGTCCATAGCAGTCTACCTCGAGGGCATTTCGCTGGGGCGGCGCTTCATGGAAGTTGCGTCGCGCGTGTCGGCAGTAAAGCCCATAGTGCTCCTCAAGGGCGGCAAGACTTCTTCGGGAGTCAAGGCCGCAGGCTCTCACACGGGCTCGATGGTGGGCAACTTTCGCGTCTGGAAGGCGGCCTGCAAGCAATCCGGAGTAGTCCTGGCCGACACTCTCGCAGAACTTTTCGACATGGCCAAGGCCCTAGGCTCGCAGAGCCGGACTTCGCATAACTCCGTTGCCGTGGTCACCAACGGCGGCGGTGCCGGGGTTCTGGCCTCGGACTACTGCGAGGAAATGGGCCTGAAGCTCACCGAGCTCTCGGAGGCCACTCTTAAGAAACTCGACGCCTCGGGCGTAATGCACCCGGCGTATTCGCGCCGCAACCCGCTTGACCTGATCGGCGACGCGCGGCCCGAGCGATACGACGCCGCAGTCAACACCATTCTCGACGACCCGGACGTAGGCGGTTTGATTGTTATTCAGACTCTCCAGACCATGACGGATTCCCTCGAAGACGCCAAAATAGTTATCGAGGCGAAAAAGCGCCATCCCGAAAAGCCGGTTGTCTGCGTCTTTATGGGCGGCAAGTTCTCGAAGCAGGGAATCGAGCGCCTCCGCGCCGCCTCGATTCCGGACTTCAACGACCCAAGGCCCGCGGTGCGCGTGATGGCCGCCATGTGCGGCGTCATCTGACGGTTTTTAATCCTCTTTTTGCCTATTCCTTGAAAACGGGGTTGTTTCAAGAATGTCTTCGGCCACGGTCAAACGCCTCAGCGCGTCCCTAAAGTCGCTTATCCGCGGCCGCCACAGCGTTTCCGTCAAGTGCCCTGCGACTTCCGCCAACCTTGGCGCAGGATTCGACATCTGCGGCGTGGCGCTTGCCGAGCCGTTCGACGTCATGACGGTCACGGTTTCCCCTCATTCGTCCTCTTCCATCTCGATTTCAGAAAAAGGCAAGTACTCGGTCCCGACCGAGTTCGAAGCCAACACTTGCGGCGCGGTCTACGAGAAAATGCGCGTCGAGTACGGCCTTCCCCGCGCCGTGGACGTCGTCATCCAGAAGAACATCAAGCCCGGTTCGGGCCTCGGCTCGTCCGCGGCCTCTGCCGCGGGCATGGCGTTCGCCCTCAACGAGCTTTTCCGCCTCAAGCTTTCGCCCGAACAGCTCATCCTCTTCGCCTCGGTCGGCGAAGCAGTCTCCGCCGGTTCCCCGCACCTCGACAACGTCTCCCCCGCCATCCTCGGAGGCTTCACCGTCACCCATTCCTGTGACCCGGTCGGCGTCATGCGCGTCTCCCCGCCAGGCGATCTCGAGGCGTTCGTCATCCTGCCCGACATCGTTCCCCGCGCCGACGCCAACCACAATTTGCGCGCAATCGCCTCGCTCATCTGCGGCATAGTCCAGCGCGACTGTGGCCTCATCGTCCGCTCGCTCGACGACCGCATTGCCGAGCCCGCTCGCTCGAAGGCAGGGATTCTCCACAACCTGGCCGAAGTCAAGGCAATCGCCTCGCGCCACGGCTACGGCGCGGTGGCAAGCGGCGCAGGCCCGGCGCTCATATGCTTTGGCAAAAAACACAATCCCGGCCGCCAGAAGTTCGAGTCCGAGGTCCGCGACTGCTTCGGTGCCTGCGGCATCGGCGCCTCCTTCTGGTGGACCGCGCCGTCCTCCAAAGGCGTTTGTCTCCTGTGATTTTGCTCTCGTGATTTGAATGAAACCCGAAGCCCGCAAACCCG
>CAYVQS010000106.1:0-4158 GCA_964453195.1 Microcaldota archaeon
TCTGACATTTTCAGGCAAGCCGTCCGCCACAAAGTTGCTGAAAAGTTGTTCGACAATCAGGGACTTATGACTACTCGCTCGGCAGCGAGAAGAAAACTATTACGTGAAGAGGGCGGTCGCAGCCTGAAGGCGAGGTCTGTGGTTGCGTTCTTGGATCTCGTCGATTGGGCTGCTGAACTCCGCGCCAGGCAGCTCGTAAAACGAGGCGAGGATAGTTGGCCCGTAGTGAGATCCACCAAACTGGACTATCGTGGCCGAAGAAGAAAATAAGCAGGGTTAGGGCCGCCCTTCCGCCTCACGCGAAGTCGGCGAGCGAGAATTGCTTGACCTTGTCGTCTTCGAAGATGGACGCAATCTCTTTTTCGACGAGCATCAGCCGTTGCTTGAGATAGTGGGGCAGGGCGTAGTCGTCCACCATTTGCTGGGAGATGCTGAGGTATTTCTCGATTCCTCCTTTGTGTATTGTGAGCAGGAGCTTGCCGCCGCACTTGCGGCACTTTCCAATAAGCGGAACCCTCCTGTATTTTGCGTTGCAGTCCACGCACCTGAAGCTCTGCTTCGAATACTTGCGCAGGTTGCCGTACAGGTCGGGGAAGAAGTGCGACAGGATTATCCTCTCGGCGGCGCCGGCCACGTCGACTGCGCGGATTCTCTTCATAAGCCGGAGTTCTTCGTCGACCTTTTCCTTCATGTTGGTCAGGCGCACGTATTGCGTTTCGACGGGCCCTGCGACTTTTGCAGAGTGCGTGAATCCGATTCCCTCGTACTGGCTCTCTTTCCCCAGGTGGTCGGCCACGGTGTCGATTTCGACTTCCGAGGGGTTTGCAAACCGCTGCGTGGCCTCGTAGAACTCAAGCGGATAATGGGTGCACCTGTCCATGGCGTGGACTTCGTCGTCCACTTCCTTGGGGTCGAGCACCGTGGTCAGCACGAGGGGCGCGTCCATCTTGCCTCCCCGCGTCTCGGGCAGGAAGCTCTTGGAAAAGTTGAGGAGGCCGTCCATCAGGGGGATGAAGCACAGCTCGTCGCCGTCCGCGTTCCTCCTGCAGGCGCAGTGCAGGTACGGGTGGCACAAAAGGCCCCTGATCCTCGTGTATCCGATTATTCTCGCGATGATTCCCGCGCTGGTGTGGGGCGCAATCGCGATTACCTGCTGGCCCACGAGGTCCTCGCGTTTTTGCGCGTTGTAGAACGGCTTCTGGCCGTACAAGTAGTGCAGCTCGTCGTCGACGAATGCCGCGACTTTCAGGAAGTATTCGCCGCACGACACCGGCGCGACCACGTCCTGGGCCTTGAGCTCGACGGTCTGGTCCGGACTTTCCAGCGGCTTGCCCTCGAAGTCCTTTTCGTAGCCAAGCTGCTTGAGCCGTTCGACGCTGGTGCCGATTTCGCCGGGCGTGAAGTGCGTTATGGGCACTTCGGTTCCGTCGAACCGGGTGGTGCCGTCGCGGAATACGAAGATTTCGTGCTTGGCGCGCAGCATGCCCTTTTCCAGCGCCTCGGGGATTTTCTCGGCGGAAATGAGGCCGATTACCCCCTTGACGTCCTGGGGTTCGAAGCCCATCCGTTCCGACGCGGCCTTGAAGAGTTTCGCGAAGTCAATCCGCTGCACGTCGTAGGCGCGGGCCGCTCCCCCGCAGCTGCACTTTTCGGCGTCCCTTGAAAGCGGCTTTCCGCACTTCGAGCAGGCGCGCACGTGTTCGGCGGGTTGGTTGCAGTTGCGGCAGATTCCCTCTGCCAGCGGCCGCTTGCACGCAGGGCAGGTGCGGTTGGAGATTTCGACTTCAAGCAGGTTGCTGGAGGAGCCGAAGGCCGCGCTTTTCTGGTCCAGCATCTTCAGCGCCTTTGCCATGCTGCGCAGCTTGCCTCCCGCGTTTCCGATTGGGAAGAGCGAATGGACCGGCGGGTCCATCTTCCTTTCCTTCGCCTTTTCGGGCCGGCCCATGCTTGCGCCTATGTAGATTCCCGCCTTTTTCCTGACGAAGATTCCCGACGCCTCGTTGACTATCTGCAGGGCGTCCTTTTCCTCGGAAAAAACGGACGAGAATTTCTCCATTGAAAGCTTGTTGTCCCTCAGCAGGCCAAGCGAGTTGAGCACCGCGAGGGCACATTCCTTTTCCAGCACTATCGCCCCTTCCTCGAGCCGGTGGGGCACGCCCAGGTTTTCAAGCGCCTTTTTTCCCTCGGTGCCGCGCACCTTGTACCCTTTGAGGTCGAACCATTCGAACACGAGCTGGCCGGTGCAGAGCCATTCCGCCAGTTCCTTGAGTTCGGAGGGCGGCAGGTCGTGCCAGTAGAAAGTGTGCCGGGGCGCGAGCGAAAACCCCTTTTCCCTCGAGAGCTTGAACGCCTCGTCCCACGAGATTTTCCGTGCCTCCTGCACGGTCATCCGGGTTCCTTTCTGGGCGAGTTCCTGGACCCACCACTCTTCCACCGCGCCGGAGGGCACGAGGGGGTGGTTGGCCTTGGAAAAGTCGCCAAAGTTTACGAGCAGGTCGCCGAGGAACAATATTTTCTCGACCTGGCCCCGCGCCTCGACGGCCTCTTCCTCGGAGCCCAGGTACTTGACTTCGCCGCTTTTCATAAGCACGATGGGCCCGTCGATTTCTCCGCACGGCGTAATTATGCACCCTTTTCCGGGCCGTTCTATCTTGACCTGCGTGCCTATTGCCGGGAAGTCGTCGAGCGTTACCATGGTGGCGGGGTTGAGGGCCTTGGACGCTATTCCCGTGAACCGCGTCCTCCCGTACCTGAGGCGGAACCCGCCCGGCGTCATCGGGTAGGAGAATATGGGCCGGCCCGCGACTATTTCGTCCATGTATTTTTCCACGGGCTTGACTTCGACCTTCTGCTTTTCCTGCTTGGCGACCTTGATGAGCTTCTCCATCCACTGCCAGTCCAGGCCTGCGCGCCCAGCAATCTTGAACACCTTGGCGGCCTTGAGACACAATCCTTCGGAAATCACGAGGCATACTCCGCTCCTGACGCGGTTCGTCTCTATCGACGCCAGGTTCTTGTACTTGTTGACTTCGTACTGCTCGGTCGGCTCGCCGTCGATTCTCACCGGGCAGTTCTTGGCGATGTGCCTGATTTCCTCCTCGGTCGGAACGTACTGGCCCGCGCGGGTGCGCCGGGCGTAGAGCGCGATCTCCTCGACGTACCTTTCAGTCTCGTCTTCAAGCGGCCGGAAATTGCCCCAGTTCATCAGCCTGCGGCAGAAGTCGGCGAGAATCAGCGTGAACGCCTGCGCGGTTCCTCCCGCGCCCCGGATGGGCCCGGCGAAATATACGGACAGGTAAGTGCTTCCGTCGAAGTTCTGCTTCTTCTTCACCTTGGACACTCCCTCGATGGGTGCGCTCACCACTCCCTCGGTCATAAGTGCCAGGCCGCTTCTGACCGCCTGTTCGACGAGTTCCTCGTCGCTCTTTCCGACCAGCGCCGCGGCATCGGGCCCCCATTCCTCGAAGTTCCTGGTGACTAGTTCCTTCGCGACCTGGAAGCACACTTCTTCGCGCTTCATTTTCTTGGAAAGCGCGCGGATGCGTTCCGCAACTCCCTTTGGCCCGACAAGGCCCTCGACGCGCGCCGCAACGTCGTGCGCGGGCAGGATTTCGACGAAGTCGCGCGGGTCGAATCCCTTTTTCCTCGCCTCTTCCGCCGCAAAGTGGGCCCTTTCGAACTCTTTTTCGAGCGAGTCGAAATAATTTTTCATTGACGCGGAACAGGTTACCATGGGGGAATCACAAATCGATTTTGTTGAAGTCCAGCAGCTCCATTTTTCCGGCGTGCATGTCGTAGATTGGCAGCAGGCACGGCGTCGGCATGTGGCCCATCCTGACCTGGAAGTCGGTTTGGGCCTGCCACGTGCCGGAATTGACTATTACTGTCCCGTTGTAGTCCTCGGCGTGGCCGTTCTTGTGCACGTGGCCGAAGTGGAAGATGTCGGGCTGGTCCTCTATCACCATGTAGTCGCGGGCCTCGGGCACCAGCGGGTCCTCGCCGTAAAGCGGCGCCAGGTGCCTCATGTTGAGCATTTCCATTCCCGCGCGTTCCGGCCGCTCGTACCCGTCGCGCAAGCTTGGTGAATTGGCGATGAGGCCGTCCATGCTGGTCCCGTGGTAGACCAAAAGCTCGAACCCCTCGACCTTGTGCACGGAC
>CAYVQS010000107.1:0-4129 GCA_964453195.1 Microcaldota archaeon
GACGTAAATCATGTTGTCGGGCTTGTCCGGGTGCAGCCGGGGCTGCTGGACGGCTGCGCGTTCGGGCGGCAGCTCGCTTTCCTGTTCCTGGGTTTCCTGGAATGGCTGTTCTTCGGGCATTGCATTGCGCACCTCGCGAATTGGGTTGGTAGAGAGAAGTTGGAAACAGTAGGCGGCGAACGAATAAAAAGACTATCTGGAGCGCGCCGCGGCTTCTTCGTGCGCCGCCTGTTCTTCGGCCAATTTTCTTATAGTATGCCGGGCGTTCTCAAGCGAACGCCGCAAAACCGCTTCCGGCACTCCTTGTTCCAGCAAAGCCCGCGCTGGCTTGCCCGGCCGCCCTTTTTGCATGCCGTCTAGCGCTTCGTTAATGGCCGCCAGGGCCTCTTCGTGGTTCCTGGCCTTGCTCGAATACAGGAAGAAACGCGCGTAATGGACGTAACTCTTGGGAAACGTGCGCAAAAGCGGGAAATCTGAAAGCGCGTGGGCGTAGTGCCCTGGCTGGAAGAATCCGACCGGCGTCTTTATGCCTTCCCAGACCACGTGGGTTGCTGCAGTTTTTGCCAAAGGAAAGAACCACCCGAAATAAGAGACTGGGCGAGGCGGAATAAAAGCGTTTTCCAAAAAGAGCGAAAAGCCGCCGGGCCGCGGTGAACCGGAAGACCGCAAATGCCTGAAAGTGAGGCGTGGAAAAAACTGGGAAAAAGAGGGGGAAAAAAGAAAAAAATTAAGGGCTGTTTCTAGCCCTTTGCGCCCTTGAGGTAAAGCAGCATGTTCAGGAACATGTTGCGGCTGGTTCCGTCCGTCGGGTTGTATGCAAGGTACATTACCTTGCCGCCGATCAGGCTCTTGCTCTCGGCGATTGCGAACATCGCGGGTTCGGTCACCTTGCCGGAGGGCGAGAGGTCGACGTAGGCCAGGACCTCGGCGTTGGACTTGGGGTAGACCTGGACGATGTCTCCCTGGAAGCCGAAGTTCTTGATGCCGTTGAAGATCGGGTGGAACTGGTCGATTACCTTGAACTTGCCGTTCACGCCAATCCTGCGGATGGGCTCGCGTTCGTGCGTCACGCCGCCGATGGTCGCGGGGACGATGTCGCCCATGGTTCCGATGCCCACATCCCATCCCAGGGCGTTGGGGTCGTCGGTCACTCTAGTGCAGGCGTCGCCGATTATAATGAGCTTGCCGCCCGACTTGACTTTGTCGGCGATGACGCGGCGCGCCGTGCGGTCGCAGGTCGCCGTGTTTTCGAGAATGACAATGTCAAAGTTGTTCAGGACTCCCGGATAGAGGATTTCCTGCTTGAGGTCGCCCGAGTAATAGACTCCGGTCACGCGGAAGTCCTCGGCCTCGAGCATTTTCTTGAGTTCTGGCGATGCGCGGCCGACGACCGCGACCTTCATTACTGGCGCGGGGATTATCTGGTTGAGC
Organism: Microcaldota archaeon; assembly: GCA_964453195.1. Classification (GTDB taxonomy): domain Archaea; phylum Micrarchaeota; class Micrarchaeia; order Norongarragalinales; family CAINOH01; genus CAYVQS01. Next base: position 1,432 of record CAYVQS010000107.1, read on the forward strand.
ACGGGGATGCCGCTCACGTCGATGAAGCCGAACTTTGCCGCGACGAAGATGGCAAGGACGACAATCAGGATTAGCGGAATCGAACTCTCCAGATTTGATTGGCCTCTCTTTTTCATTTTGTAATCACCAGTGAAAAATATACTGCAATCCGTGGTTTAAAAACATTACCAATTTGCCTTCTTTCCAAGGCGCCGGTCAGCAGGTCACCAGGTAGTCCATGGCGTTCAAAAGCAGGGTCTTGGAGCCCGAGGATTCCAGGGGGAACGAGACGTAGAACACGGCGGTGCGCAGGCCTATCTTGGTGTCCAGCATGGCAGGGTATTCCTTGCCGTCCTTGGTCTTGAGTACTGCGACTATGGTGGTCATGGCCTGCTGGGGCGCGACTACGACGAACGGGAGCGTAGGGAGGTCGAACTCGTCCTTGAGGCCGCTCATGACGAGGTGATCGCGGAGCACGCGCTTGAACGACACGCCCTTGGAGGCGTTTTCGGTGCGGACGTACTTGGCCTGGATTTCGGCGGAGAGGATTCCGAAGCCGGATTGCTTGGCGCGGTTCTGGAGCCGGTCGATTGCGCCGGGATTGGTCTGGTTTTCAAGCTCGGCCGCGGCCAGGTCGTCGGCCGAGACGTAGTATTCGGTCGCCGAGTCGCCGACAATCATTAGGGCGCCGCCCTGGGCGACGTATTCCTGGAGGGCCTGGGCCTGGTACGGGGTTATTTTCTTGGCGCGCTCGAGGATGACGAGCTCGTAGGACTTGAGGAGGCCAGCGCTCATGCCCTGCATTGGCACCGGCTCTATGAACGTGAAAAGACGCTGCTGGGAAATCGTGTTGCGCAGCAGGTTGGGGTCGCCGATTCCGGTGGTTCCGCTGATTAGTGCCACGCGGCTCTTGCCGCCGTTGAAGTACGAGCAGTAGGTGGCGCACCAGTTGCCGGGCACCTGGGAGCAGTGGACGACCTTGAACTTGGTGAGGACTATGAGGAGAACGAGGAGGAGCGCGAGTAGTACTATGACGTGGGGAATTTCCTTCTTCAGTTCGTCAATGTCGCTTGCCAACTATTTCACCCGGACAGGAGAAATAATGGCTTAAACGCTATATTAAAATGAGTGCCCCGGGGGCCGCACGGTTGGACAAAACCGCTCTGGGGCAATCCGAGGCGGCCTGCCGCTTCCGGCCATCGGCCAAGACTACTTGCAGGGGGCAAACAAGGGTTAAATTGCGGCCTTCAAGGCCAGGCCGCAAACCTCGGCCAAGACTGTTTGCGAGGGTTAAAAAAACCGTCCAGACATAAATGGATGGAAGCGGATTTTGCTGCTTTTTCAGTTTCAAAAAAGGTGTTAAAATGGGCGACAACAAGATTTCCACTCCTTCGAGCCAGACCGGCCTCGTGAGGTTCTACGACGTCTCTTCCAGCAACATCCAGGTCACGCCCCAGCTCGTCGTGGGATTCGCCGTGGCCGTGATTGTCCTGGAGCTGTTGCTTCAGGCCTTCGCAGGCACCAAGTAGAATAAGTCAGCCGAACAGGCTTGCCGCCTTTTTCGCAACCGCGTCCGCATTTTCAGCGGCGCAGGCGATTATGAGTTCGTCCTCCTTCTTTTCGCGCTCGACCGCGCGCGCGATTGCGCTCGTCTTTTTCAGCGGGTGGGCCTCGCCGCCTTCGTCAAGGAGCTTGAAGTCTATTGGCCGCGAGTGCACCGCCGGCATCGAGACTATGAATTCGCCTTCCCCGCATCCCTTGGAAACGGCGGACTCTGTTTTTTTCAGCGCCCGTGCGCCGTCTCCGAAGAACTCGGCGTGCTGCGGCAGGGAGGAGTCGAGGACGAACGCGCGCTTGAAGAGCCTGCGCTCGGACAGGCACCTTGCAAGCGGGTTTTTGGCCTTGAGCATCTTGTTTAGGAGAAACGCGTCGTCTTCCTCGGTGATGTCCTCAAGCTTAATGTCGCCTTTTTCCAGCGACGAGCGGATGGCCTTCTTGCACATCTCCTGGGCGATGCGCACGGCGTGGTGGAAATACACCGAGTTGAACATGAGATAGCGCGAGACGAGGAGCGACTCGGCTGCGAGGCGGCCTTTTTCGCCGACCAGCAGCTCGCCGTCCCGAAACTGCAGCGTTTCCAGCAGGCGCTCGGCGTCGATGACGGAGTACGCGACTCCGCAGAAGTAGGCGTCGCGAAGCAGATAGTCCATTCTGTCGGTGCCCAAGTCGGAGTGGACTATCATTCCGCGGCTGTCCTTGCCCGACATTATCTTTTCCAGCTCGGAAATGGAGTAGCCGGCTTTTTCGATTTCTTCGCCGATTTTGCCGGACTTGATTTTTTCTATGCCGAGTTGTTCGTGGTTCTTGCCCGTTTTCTCTATTAGGAGTGGCTCGGACAGGTGGGAAAAAGCGCCGTGGCCGACGTCGTGCAAAAGCGCGGAAAGGCGCAGAAGCTGGACCTCGTCCTGTCCCAATTGGAACGAGAGGCGTTCGCAGAGCTTGGAAGTCAGGTGGAACGTGCCCAAGCTGTGTTCGAAGCGCGAGTGGTTGGCCGAAGGGTAGACTAGGTAGGCCATGGCAAGCTGCTTGATTCCGCGCAGGCGCTGCATTTCGAGAGAATCGAGGATTTTTTCCTCGAGCTCGTTGAGCTCGATGCCGCCGTGGATTGCGTCGCGAACCATCATTTTGTTCAAGCCTTGAGGCCGGAAAACCAGTCGCC
>CAYVQS010000108.1:0-1821 GCA_964453195.1 Microcaldota archaeon
CTATTTCGTCCTCGTGGACGGCAAGCACGCGCCAAGGCTTGCCGCGCGAGATGAACACCGCGCCGCGCTCGATGAAGTCGCCGACGAACGCCTCGTCCAGCACGCCCACGTTCTTCTTCCCGGCTGCGTCCTTGACGAAAAACCGCTTCTTGTCCGGAATCGTCGACAGGTTCTCGTAGTAGTAGATCTTCGTGCACGGCGCCTTCAGGAGAAGGGAATTGCCGGGGTTCTTCGCGTCCGGCTTGAACAAGAGCGTGTTCTGGCTGGAAAGCTGCTTGGCGACAGAGAGGAAGGAGTCGAACGAAAGAGAAGAATAGGGGCGGGCGGCGCGCAGGATTTCATACGCGCGGGAAACCCGGATGCCGTCGGGAACGTCGAGTGTCAGGCCGCACAGCTGGTGCGCCAAAACGTCGAGGCAGTTTTCCTGCATCTCAAGCGGCTCCAGCTCGCCTGCCTTGGCCTTCCTGCCGACCACCATGCATTCCGCCGCGTCCAGCGGGGAGACCGCCAGCAAAATGCCCTTGGGAACCAGGTGCTTGCGGTGGCCGCTGCGGCCGATGCGCTGGAGCCAGCGCGAAACCTGGCGCGGGGAAACGATCTGGATGACCAGGTCGATTTCGCCGATGTCGATGCCAAGCTCGAGCGAAGACGTGCAGATTATTGCCCGCAAGCCCCCCTGCCGGGACTTGAACTGCTCCTCGGCTTGGATGCGGGCGTCGCGGCCAAGCGACGAGTGGTGGACGGCAATCTTGTCCTTCAGTTCCGGAATCTGGAAAAGCTGGGCGCCAAGCGCCTCGGCCGACGCGCGCGTGTTCACGAACACCAGAGTCTTGTGGTGGGAGAGTATGAGTTCCTGGATTCTCCTGATGCGGGAGGCTGAATTCGCGTCGACGAACGGCAAAACCACGCGGTCCGCCGACGCCGCCTTTTCAAGCGGGGCCTCCACCAAAACCTCAAGCTCGCGCCGCAAGTCAAGCTGGCAAATCCTGCAGTGCGGGGACACGAACGACGCCGCCAGCTCGGGGTTTCCTATGGTGGCAGATAGGGCCACGCGCTGGATTTTCCGCTGTTTGCCGGCCGCCGATTGCGCGCCCGGTTCCGACCCCCCGCCGGAACGCGCGCTGCGCCCGGCACCCTGCGGCGGCTTCGGGCTTGCGGCCGTGGCGCCCTGGGCTGGCGCACGGGCAGACGCGCCTCCGCCCGTTCCGGCCGCGCCGGCGACGCTGGAAGCTTCGGACCACTCCCCCCATTCGTTTACGCGCTCCTGCAGCCGCTCAAGCGCCAGCGAAAGCTGGACCCCGCGCTTGGACTCGATGAGCTCGTGAAGCTCGTCTATCACCACGAAGCGCACGTTGCGCAGCGCGTCACGGAGCACCGGCGCAATCAAAAGCGCGCCAAGCGACTCCGGCGTGGTGATGAGGAACTGCGGGGGATTCTCCTTCTGGTACTTGCGCTGGGCCTGCGTGGTGTCGCCGTGGCGGACGCCGAGCGAAACGCCGAGGGCCGCGCACCAGGACGAAAGGCGGGAGAGAAGGTCGCGGTTCAACGCGCGAAGCGGAGTGATGTACAAAAGCACTATGCCCGGCGCAGGCCCGCCGGACTTAGAAGCGGACTCTTCGTTAAGCGCAACGATTTTGGAAAGCAGCGGAAGCACCGCGGCCTCGGTCTTGCCGAAGCCGGTCGGCGCGATGACAAGCGCGTCTTCGCCCGATTCAACCAGCGGAATCGCCTTTTTCTGGATTTCCGTAAGCTCGGAAATTCCCTGTTTCTTGGCGAATTCGAAGACTTTCTGGATGGCCGAAGACGACACGCAAAACACCG
>CAYVQS010000108.1:1831-4098 GCA_964453195.1 Microcaldota archaeon
ATACAGTTGGCGGTCCCCATAAGGAGAACCGCCGACAAGGAATTAGGGCCGCAGGAAGAAGAAAAGGCTTTGGGAAGGATAACCCCCAAACGGGCACTGCTGCAGGCAGGGCCGAAAAGGCCCTGGAAAAAACAACAGAAACAACGCCTTAAACTGGCGAAAACGGGATATGCACGAACTATTGCGGTTTACCGCGATTATTATTGCGTGGGTTTAGAGATTGTTGTCGACCAAGTCGCGCGCCTGACGGAGCTGGTGGAGCCGGTGATAGATTGCCTCTGAAGGCGAAACGCCGGGGGAAAGGGCGTCGTATTCGCGCCGGCCCTGGCTGGAAACCTGCTTGAGCATCTCGTACACCCGGGCAATTTCGCGGTCGAGGGACTCCAAAAGCTCGGCCTTGGACGCCGCGTGGGAAGAAAGGGCGAACGACAGGGCGACGTTGCGGATGGGACACACCGGCAGCTTGTCCTCCAAAAACGCCTTAAACAGGCTTTCTGGCGTCTCAGGAAGGCTTTTGAGTTCGGGCATTTTGCGACCTCTGACCGGCTTTTCAGGCAACTATTACCCCGGCAAGCCTTAAAATTATTAGCAGGCCCACGCCCGCCAGGCCCAACACGGCGGTAACAAGAACCGAAAACAGGTTGATTTGGATGAAAACGCCCTCCGCGCCTGCCGCGGATGCGAGAAAATTGACCACCAGGAGCCCGGCGAGGCCGAAAAACGCGTTTACAAGCAGGTTCTTGACCAGGCGCAGGATGAAAACGAACGCCACGAACGCCAAAATGGCGAGAAAAGCAAGAAAAACCGTTGCGAAAATCGGCAGACCCATGCTCATCACCAAAAAACGCGCCGGCAATGCCGGCAAACTGCCTTGTAAAACGTGGAACTAGGCAGGTTTTCGGAAAAACGGCGCCCGCCAACGCCTGGAATGGCTAAATGAGTGGTTTTCAGGTCAAGACACGCTCCGAAAGTGCTCGGGGTGCCGTCGTCCGGCGCCGGTTTTCGAATGCTGTTTCGCCGAAATTTGGCGTTTTCTGCCCCTGGAAGGCCTGTTTTTGAGTTTTTTGACGAATCCGGCGGTTTTCCCCTCGTGGCTTGCTAGAAGAAAAGCGACGGCATCGTCCAACGAGACGATTTTCCGGACCTCCACCTGGAGCTTGCCGGCCAAAACCGAGAGTTTTTCGTAGCTTCCGTCGCTCACACGCACCAATTTCGTCATTTTCTGTGACATTTCGCAAAAATTTAAGTAAATTCGTCACTAGTAAACAAAATAACAAAAGAGATATAATAAATTATCCCTTGATTTTGATTAGATTCTGGCCCGGCGCGGAACAGGAACAAAAAACGTTCATTCAAATACGAAAAAGAGGCGGGATTTGAATAAATTGCCAAAAATAAGCAAAGACCTATCTTTCATATAGATACGAAATAAAAAATAGGGGAACCGGAAGGAAAGACACGCGCGAGGCCGATAAAGGATTATTCAATTCAAATAAGAACGATTTAGCAGAAAATGGCATAAACGTTCAATAATTTGCGAATGATTTTTGGGACCTGCTTGTTTTCGGCCCTGGCGCGGGGCTAACGAGGCAAATAGGGGCGAAAAAAGCAACTAAACGTTCATAAAATAAGGAAACTAGAGACGGAAAAACGAGAGTGACCCAAAAAACAACCCCCGCGAATAGAAAGACTATTTCTAATAAATATGAACGATTGTTTTTTGTGAAGTTGCAGAAACGTGCCTTCGTTCGTATCGAGACGAATGCGAAAAAACGCAAAAAAACGTTCGTACTAAAAAGACCAAATTTGGCGTTTTTACGGCTTCTGGGGCAAAAATAGCACTTACCCCTGCCCCTTGCCCGCAAAAGGCGTTTCGTTCGGCAAAATATGAAACAATGCGCCGGGATCGACAAAGGATATTTCATATTTGTAAGAAATATTGAAAAAAATCGAAAAAATGGCAAATTCGTTCATTAATTTAAGAAGTAATGCTTTTTGTTGTTTTGGGACCAAACGCGCCCAAAAAGTGGCCCCGGAATCATCAAAAAGCCAAAAACAGCTGAAAACGCGGTTTTTGGCGGTTTTAGCGCCTGTTGGCTTGTGCGGCTGCCGAGAAGGCCAGGAAAAGGAGTTGGAAACGTGATTTTTGATGGAAACGCGCGTGCGTGGGCCCAACCAAGTGCGCGGATTGCTGTTTTTGCCCAAAAACCTGCCTATTTCCAGAACGGCGGTTTGGGGGGCCCAGGGCCCTTTTTGGGGAAAGGGGG
>CAYVQS010000109.1:0-1573 GCA_964453195.1 Microcaldota archaeon
GTCATTGCCGTCGTTGCCGGCGCGTAATCGAAGTCCGAATAGAGAAACACCCAGGATTCCAGGCCGAGTTCGTCGTGGTCGTCGCCGACTCCGGGGCTGTCCACGTCCCAGCCATTGACTTCGACGAAGACGAACGGCCCGTTTTCCTCGAAATTCAGAAGCGGATATTCTACAAATCTCCCAGCAGAGTCAAGTTCGCCTGCGCCGCTGTGGATGAACGCGTTGTCGCCCAGGTCCCACGTTCCGCTTTCAGGCAGGCGGTACCAGACTCCCGCCAAGTTCTTCTCGGCAAAGTTGGTCGCGGCGCGCAGCTTGAGAAAGACTTCGCCGTCGAAATGGTCGCCCGTGTCGGAGAGAGTGACGTTGTACACTTTTACGCCGAGCTTCGAGTTCTTCGGCACACCGAGTCGCTTGATTGAGTATTTGACGGTCATTCCTCCCTTGCTGACCGAGTATTGCTCGTCTCTCACGCCCCAGTCCTGGCTTTTGTTGTAGACTTTGTTGACGGTTCCAATCATTTCGTTGCCGGAAACCGCGTCCTGGAGCGAAGTCACCACTCCTGTTTCGAGGTTGAGTTCCATGTCGGCAATGGATGAACCAATGCTTCCGGTCACGAGCAGAATCGCGTCTATGGGCAGCAATAGCACGTCGATGATGGCCTCTAACCAGCCCGGCATTTCGTCGTTGTCAATCGCCGTGATTGAGACTGCCAGCGAATCGCCCATTTCGCTTTCCTTCAACGCGAAGACCGGAATCCTCTTTGCGATTGTCGAGCCTCCTCCGACCGAGTGCCAGTAGCCCAGGGGCCAGTTGACTTTCTGCGCCTTGTCGCCCGACGCGCCGTAAGTGAACAGCATTAGCTCGCCGGCGCCTGCGGGGTCGGTGTCGTCGTGCACCGTGATTTCGTCGATTACGACTACAATGTACTTGTCGGGCAATGACATCGGCACCAGGGGCAAGACCGGCATTGCCATCATGGTGAGGTTGGAGCACTTGTTGGAAGAGCAGACCTGTCCGCTTGGGCAGCCGCAGTCCTTGCAGCAACTCGACTGGTTTTCCGCTCCGGCCTTGCAGGCGCCGTTGCCGCAGATTTCCATGAGCGAGTAATTGGTTTTCGAGACGAATTTGAACGCAGTGCAGGAATTGTTGTAAAGCACCTGTCCAGTCGGGCAGCCGCAGTCCCGCGGGCAAGTGGAAGAGTTTTCGCCTATGAAGCAGTTGCCGTCGCCGCACCGGGCAATTGGAAGAGTTACTGCGAGGCTGTAGTTAGGCCTCATTGCCACGAGTCCTTCGGACAAGTCACATCGTCCGTTGTAGTTTTCGTCGATGCAGCAGGAACCCGCGACGAGGATTTCGGGCGGAGTGCATGAAGTTGCCGAAGGCGAAGCAGCAGGGGACGCAATGGCGGAAACTATTGGTTCTGCTGCGATTGACGCGGTTGGAGTGGGGGACGGCGTTGCGCCGGTGGTTGTTTCAGTTGGCGCGGGCGTCGCTTCAATCGTCGCCGTTGCTTCGACGGTTTGGGCAGGAGTTGGTGTTGCGGTGGTTGTTTCAGGAGCCGTTTGAGTGGCGG
>CAYVQS010000109.1:1602-4096 GCA_964453195.1 Microcaldota archaeon
CAGTTGTTCCGGCCGCGGGCGTGGAAATTCCTCCGGCTTCGTCGCGGTCGCAGATTGCGTCGTTGTCTTGGTCTAGGCAGCAGTCTTTTCCGACTCTCAAGTAAGGCTTGTTGCAGACGATTTCGCCGGCGCCGAGTTCGTCGCCTTGCGGAGCAATTTTTCCTTCGCCGGACTGGGCAATACAGCCGGCCAACAGGAATGCGAACGCCGCGGCAAAAAGACCGAGAAACAGCAGTTTGTACCAGTTCATTTTCCCGCCTGAACAGGTTTGTATCCTGGTTTTAAAAAAGGGTGTTTTTTAGCTATTAGACGGAGTTGATGGTCGTGGTTCTGGCATATAACCTGTTTCTGGGCAAGCCCTTGATTTTCTGGGGCGGGCTTGCGACGTATCTTTCGCTATTGTTCACGGCCAGCATTTCACTCGCTGCCAAGCTGGGCTGGGCGTGGGTCCCGTTCGAATACCATCCCCTGGCAGGCATAGTCACCCTGCTTTTCGCCACCGGACACGCCGCGCTGGGAATCTCGGCGTACGTGCTGGGAAAATAGACGCGGCCGCGGCCAGGCTGCAACCCTTTTATTTTTGGCCGGCAAATGGCTTCTATGCAGAAAGCAGCCTTTTTCGCGTTGGTTCTGTTCGCCGCGGCCCTGGCAATGCCCGGCTGCCTGACACAGCAGGCGGCGCCCGCAACGCCGCTTGGGCCTGCGCAAGTCCACGAGTACCAGGGCAAGCCGCTTTCCTCGGTGGACGACTTCCGCGAAAACTCCATTGCCGGGCCGCAGCACGTCAACATTTCCAACTACCAGCTGGAAATTTCCGGCCTCGTGGAAAAGCCCGCCAACTACTCCTATTCCCAGGTCGTTGACGGGTTCGCGCACTACGAAAAGGTCGTCACGCTCAACTGCGTCGAGGGCTGGAGCGCGACCATACTGTGGAAAGGCGTGCTCGCGCGCGACCTGTTCGCCAAGTCCGCGCCGAAAAAAGAGGCCAACACCGTCATTTTCCACGCCTACGACGGCTACACCACGTCCTTTCCCCTGGAATACTTCTATTCCAACGACATAATCGTGGCGTACGAAATGAACAACGCCACGCTCCTGCCGCAGAGGGGGTTCCCGTTCCAGTTAGTCGCCGAGTCCAAGTGGGGCTACAAGTGGATAAAGTGGATTACGAAAATAGAGTTTTCCGACGACGAAAACTACCGGGGATACTGGGAAAGCCGGGGATACTCCAATTCCGGCAATCTCGGCGAAAATTTCTACGGGTGACGCTGGGAATGGAACTTAAGACGATAGTGCACTACGGCCTCTTGGTTACCACCGTGGCAATGTTCGTTTCGGGCCTCGGCATCACCGAATACCGGACGATGGAGGCAATCACCGGCGGGCTTTTGGCGAAGAACCTGGCGTTCAAGATCCACGAGGGCCTGACGTGGGCCTTTGCCGCGCTCTTGGCAATCCACCTCTACCTGACCCTTTCGGGGAAAAAACGCGGGGAAAACCGGCGGTAAAAATGGAGGCAAAACCCGACGATAAGTGGAAGAACTGCCTGAGCCCACAGCAGTACCGCGTCCTGCGCCAAAGGGGCACCGAGCTTCCTTTTACCGGAAAATACGTCTTCAACAAGGAAAAAGGGACTTATTCGTGCGCGGCGTGCGGCAACACGCTCTTCAATTCAAGCGAAAAGTTCGAGTCGGGCACGGGCTGGCCGAGCTTTTTCGACGTTGCCAAGAAGGGCGCGGTCAAGCTGGTCGAAGACTCGGCCCTTGGAATGAAGCGGGTGGAAGTGCTGTGCGCGAAATGCGGCTCGCACCTCGGCCACGTCTTCGACGACGGCCCGAACCCTACGGGAAAGCGCTACTGCATAAACTCGCTGGCGCTGGACTTCAAGAAACAAGCCGGCAAAACCTAGCTCGGCCCTAATTCCTGTCGAGTTGCTCTTGTTCTATCTGCAGGTGCGTGGACTCGATTTCGACCAGGGCCTTGAACACCTGCTTGAGCCGCGGCTCCGACGCCTCGTTGAAAAACTGGGTATAGTGCTTGATGGCGTTGTCCTCGCGGCCGTGCGCCTCCTCGAGGTTCGCCTTGTACGAGCCCAGGCATTTTCCGGACTTGCATTCCTTGTCGATTTGGGGCGCCTCTTTCCCGATGGCCTTGGATAGGAGGGCAGCGTGCTCCGCTTCCACTTTCGCCAGGGCACGGAACAATTGTTTCCCGTAGTTGTCCGCCTCGCAGTTGCGGGCGCAGTTGTAGAACGACGCGTTGCTGACTTCCAGCTGGATTGCGGCCTCGACGTTCTGCCTGCTTTTCTCCGAAATGGGTTGGACAAGGTCCTTGACGTTGTACTTTTCGGCCGGGACGATGTAGTTGACCGGCGCCCCGCAGAACGGGCAGTTCTTTGGCGGCTCCTCGCCGACGTACGGGTCGCCGCAAATGAGGCACCTGAAAAGCTTGACTTTCATACAAACCACCTTCGTTAACGGAACGGAACCGGGTT
>CAYVQS010000110.1:0-3983 GCA_964453195.1 Microcaldota archaeon
CCTGGCAGTAGTCATCATTATCGCGCTTGTCGTGGTAGGCGTGCTGGGAGGGTTCCCGACGCTCACCGCAGGCGTGACCGAAAAGGACTCGCTGGCATACTGGCAGACCGCCGACGTCAGCATCGAAAAGCCCCTCATCCGCGCAGGAGGAGGCGGCTCGCTCACCATCCGCAACAACAAGCCATTCTCGATAACGTTCATGAACATGACGGCGACCAACACCACAGGAGTCACGGTAATGAACACCACGCAGAAGACGCTTTCGCCCGGCCAGACCGTTTCCCTGGGAATAAACGCCACCCACTCGCCCTGCGCCGCGCTTGCCAACCAGGATTCGTACTCCAATGAATTCACCATAATGTACACGGACTCGACAGACGCCACGCGGGTGTACAAGTTCGTAGGCGCCAAGAACCTCGTAGGAAAGTGCCAGTAAAGTTTTGCTGGCCCCTCTTTTTCCCTTTTTCAACTTCCTTACCCGCCGGTTTGCCCCACTTTGGCAGGGAGCCTGCCCCTGGCTAGCGCCCCCGTCAAACGCCACCTCCCGGCTCTTTTCCGCCAACATTCCCAACCGCGGACTGAAGGCATCCCCCAGCCGTCTTCCCAGAAGCTCCAACCAAGCAATAGGCCTCTTTAACGCGCCTTTTTGGCCCCGGAACGCTTGAAAAACTCGCCCGCCTGAGGGGCTGGAACTGGCTAAAACGGGCATTTTGACGGGCTTTTAAGCAAAACGAGGGTTTAAATCCAAGTTTGCGGGTAAATATCCTAAGTTTCTCCGAAAACCGGGTAAAAAAAATCCAGAAGGTAATAGTCCTGCTTCTAGAGTCTTTTTGAGTTCTAGCAAGTCTCGAACTATCACCTTTTGGTTTGGGCTGCGGGAAACCGCGCATAGGCTCTCCCGGCATTTAGGGGAATAAAATCAGGTGAATAAGAAAATGAGTGACTACGACGACTCCGGCGAATCCCAGGGCGGGTACGGCGGAAGACGCGGCGGCAGCTACGGCGGCCCCCGCGAAATGTGCAAGGCAGTCTGCTCTGACTGCGGACAGGAATGCGAAGTACCGTTCAAGCCCACCGAGGGCCGCCCCGTGTACTGCCGCAACTGCTTCCAGAAGCACAAAAAGCCCCGCTACTAGATGGCGGGTCTTTCAAGGCAAAAAGCGCATCTAAAAGGGCCGGTTCGAGCCGGCTGAAAACAAGTTTGGATTTTTCTTTTTTCCAACTTTACTTCTTCTATCGAATTCCACAAGAATCCAGCCGCAAGGCCATTTGTCGGCAGAGCAATTCTTCTCGACGCAGCTTTCCTCCCAGAAAACGCCTCCCCCGACGCAGACGCCTGTGCAAAACTAGGGCCGGCCCCCTCTGCCGAAATATACGCTCGAACCCGCGGTTCCGGGCCTTGGCGGGCAGCCGGCGTTGCGTATGCAGTTTATGGCCGAACCGGCCAAGTAGCGTATGGTCAGGTCGGAATGCGAGTCCCTCAGATCCATAAGCTTGCCTATGTGGGAAACTGCCACCGAGTCAATCGACATCTGCTGCAGCACCCTTATCGCGGCCTTGAGCACGTAGGGGTCTTGGCGGGGGCCGAGCCTCCTTGCCGCCAGCGACGCTCCACGTTTTCCTACGAGCGAAAGGGACTGGACTGCAGTTTCCTGCACCGCCCGGTCGGGGTGTTCGAGCATTATTCCAAGCGTCCGGAGCAATGCGCTGCGCTTGGCCGAAGGCGGCTTCGGAAGGCACTGTGCTGGCGCATCGCTGGACGCGGGCGTGCGGATTATGAATTCGGCGCGGGCCATTGCCGAAATCCTGGCCGCGGCCGCGCTGCGCACGCAGGGCTCGGAGTTTTTGAACGCCTCGGCCAGTCTCGCGGGGCTGGTTTCGCGGCCGATGATTTCGCTGGCCGGCGCCAGGCCGCAGCTGTGCAATCGTACGCCGGGTTTCGCCATTTGTTCTCAGCCAGTTAAACAAGTGAAAAAGCTCGTATAAAAACTCCCCGGTAGTTATTACAGAAAGAGGGGATGCCGAATGACAAACATCGACCGCCTGTCGGCCGAAGTCGCCGACGCCATGCTTGACGCCCTGCCGCTCGAGATTTCGTTCGTGGACGACCAGGACACGGTCAGGTATTTCAACAAGATGCTCAAGCGCGACATTTTCCAGCGGCCGCCCACCACCATCGGCAAGATGGTGCAGCTGTGCCATCCCGAAAAGAGCCTGGAAAAGGTGCTGAAGATCCTGCGCGACTTCAAGAGCGGGGCGCGGGACAGCGCGGACTTCTGGATAGACTTCCGGGAAAGGAAAGTGCTCATCCGGTACTTTGCCGTGCGCGACCGCAGCGGAAAATACCTCGGCTGCCTCGAGACCTCGCAGGACATCACCGCCTGGAAGAACATCGAGGGCGAAAAGCGCCTGGACTCGGAATAGGAGGGGGAAAGGCTAAATGGATTCCGCGGGGCTTCGCGATTTTTACGCCATGTTTTCGATTGCGGTGTTTGCCATAAGCATCTACGCCGCAAGCAGGTTTTACTACGCCAGCGCCAGGCGGACCGGGCTCGACCGGGAACTGTTCCGCGCCCTGCTTGCCGTGATGACCATCGGAATAGCGAACGCGGCGTGGGACGTTGTGCGGTTCACCGGCCTGGTGGCAATCAGCGACCCCGAACTCGACCGGCTGCCGGCCCGTCCTCATCCTCCTGTTCTTCGTGGGAATGTACTACGTGGCGAACGTGGCGGAAAAAATCTCCCAGCGTGGCCAGCAATGAGCACCGTGCGCCTGCCGGAGGATTAGGAATTTAAAGCGGGCGAACTTGGTCCATAGGGGATTGGGGGGCTTAAGAATGGACTTTTTCAAAACTGCCTTTTCGGGCGTCATCCTGGCAATAGGCGTTTACGCGGCCTTCCTGTTCTACGACGGCGCCCGGAGAGTCAGCAAGGGGCCGCTGAAGGAACTGTTCCAAGCCCTCCTGTTTGCAATCCTGTGCGGCGTGGCCTACGCAGTCTGGAACGCGCTGCTTGCCGCTGAAATGATTACCGCAAACGGCGGAGTGCACGACCCCCTGATTCACGAAGTTCCGGGCAACGTCGCCGTCTTCCTGTTTTTCGTGGCCATGCTCAACGTCGCGGGCGTGGTCAAAAAACTGGCGGACCAGTACGGGTACTCCAAATAGCCGGCTTTGAGTAGACGCGCTACTTTTTTCGTTTACTTGCCTTAGGCCGTTTCCTGCCGGCCAAACCGGGCCGCAACTCGTTTTCTTCAGGCGCAGGGCCGTCTTCCTCGGGCTTGGGCGGCTCGAACTTTTCCCCCAGCAGGTGATACGCTGCGAACAGGGCGGCGAACAGGCCGGCTGCGAGGAAATAGACGTCCATTCCCTCGGCAAACCCGGTTTTCATTTCGGAAACGAAGAAATAGAACGAACCGAAAAGCAGGGCCGCGCCTGCGAGGAGGAAAAACGCCTTGATTTTCAGGGGAATGCCCATTTCATCAGCAACGCTTATGCGAGGAACAGGAGGAACGACGTGTTTTTTGCCGCGGACAGCGAGTGCTCTGCGCCTTTTTCGAATTCGATGAAGGCGCCGGGCGCCATCTTCAGCTTCCTGCCCTTGAGCGAAAATACGCCGCCGCCTTCGATGACGTAGACGAAGCCGTGCCTCGACGCGGAATGCGAGGACATCCGAGTGCCGGCGGCCATGCAGAACAGCGTGGCGTTGGCCGGCTTTTCGGCGACGACTTTGCTCGTGATGCTGCCTTTTGAGTAGGAAATCGATTTTTTCAAGTCGGTCCGGTTCTTGGGCACGGCGCATCCACCAGCCTAGTTCGCGAGCTTCTTCTTGAGCTCGGCGATTTCCTCGTGAAGCTTCCGGTCACGACCAAGCGGGTCTGAAAGCGCCTTTTTCTCCAGTTCCTCGAGCTTGATTTTCAGGTTGCGGTCTTTCCTGTTCAAGTCGGTCTTGCTCATTCCCATGTCAATCAACCCTCAGCAAAC
>CAYVQS010000111.1:0-3949 GCA_964453195.1 Microcaldota archaeon
GTCTATTTCAACACCGTCAACTCCGACCGCCGCAGGATGCTGGAGCGGATGGGTCTTTCCCGCATAATTCTCAGCGACTTTCTTTCTATCGAAGAAATACGCGAAATATGCCGAGGGGGTAAAAAGGCGGAAATCGAAGTATTCGCAAGCCACGGCTGCAATTTCATCACCGGCAGGTGCGCGGCCCACGTGCCTTTCCATCCCGACGCCTGCAAGTTCGGCTACTCGGCTCAGGGCCGGCCGGATTTCTTCATGCGGCCGCTTTTCGACTGCCTGGTCAGCGACTCGCTGTACGCCCTGCCAGGCCTCATCGAAGCCGACGTCGACGTCCTCAAGCTTCCCGGTAGGAACCGGCCCGAATCAATTGTGGAAAAGACGCGGCTGTTCCGCTTCTGCCTCGACTCCCTAGAGGCCGGAAAAACAATCGGGCAAGTCGCCGAAGAAATCCGCGCCGATTCCAAGTGGTCGTGGTGCCGGATTATGCCCGAAGACGCGCAGGAAAGCCGCTACCTCTTCTCGTCGCTGAAAAAGACATTTGTGTGAAGGAAATGATCGAGGTCAGGATTTCGTCGGAAAAAAGGCTCGAAGCCGCAATTGCCAGCGGATGCGATGCCATCAGCATGGGTTCGGAAGGCTGCCCAAAAAAGCTCCTCGCCGCTGCCGGCATTTCCTCCGTGTTTGCCCGCATCGGCGAGGCCGGGCTCGAGCCCCGGCTGGTCGTTCCGTTCTCCCCCGAAGCGGATTCCCCGCAACTAAAACAACTCGTCTTTCGGGTTTCCGAAGAATTTCCCGGAATGCATTTCACCTTCAACGACCTGGGCCTGCTGGACTTTTTCTCGCAAAAGCTCGCCGGCAAAACTTCGCTCGGCGTATTCGAATGCTGGTCGCCCGCCCAGTCGCCTTGGCGGGCAGCGGGCCCGGCCCCCGGGCCCTGGCTAAGCGTCGCCAACGATTCTTCGGCAAAGCTCCTGTCGTCCCTAGGAGTATCCGGCGTGGAAACCGCTTTTTTCAACGGCGCCGGTCCATCCACTGACTTTCTCAGGCAACGAGGTTTCCATGTCGCTTGCCACGCCGACCTTTCCCGCATTTCCTTTTCCCGGTCCTGCCCCTTTTGTAGGCTTTCCGGCGTCTTGGCGGACGGAAGCTGCCGGGAAGAATGCGACGAGCCACTGATGCTCGTTCCTCCCGGCAACGCGCCTTCGCTGCGCCACGCCGCTTCGCTGTGCGCCTTCGAAAACGCCCTCTGCGCAGCGCCCGAGCAGTTCGAACCCCGCGGCTTCGACCGGGTCATCCTTACCGCCTCGCTCTATTCTGAAAAATCGCTGGCGGACAAGGTCGCTTCGCTGGAATAGTCCTAAACGCGTATTAACGCGAGTCTTTTCGCCTTTTCCGCCGCGACGTCCGTCTTTCCCGTCAGGATGAATTTGACGAGTTAGCCGCGTTTCCCTTGTTCTCCGAAAGTCTTTTCACCGCTGCCTCCCTGGTCTTTCCATGTTTCCGCGATTGGCGCAGCTGCAGGCGCGGTGGCGCGCCCTCTCTCTTCCCGAAAAGCTGGCGGCCGCCTGCGTCCTGTTCGTCCTGCTCTCGGTCCTCGCCCTCGAGTCCTTCGTGGCGCTGAAATACGGCCAGGCAATAGGCTCGGACGTGCATTACCATTTGCAGCACTCTTTCCGCTACGCGTCGGGCCACCCGGCTTTTCTTGACTGGGATTTGGCCGCGCCCAACGGCGGCCCGTACCCCCCGCTTTTCCACCTCTTGTTCGTGCCGTTCGTCTGGCTGGGGCTGCACGCGCCGTTCTCGGCACTCCTCGAGGCGACGGCCTTGTTCCTCGCATTTTCCGCCACGCTCCTCCTCGCCAAGGAGCAAAAGGGCCTGGTCCCGGCAGCGTTTGCAATGGCGCTGCTGTTTTCCTCGCGCGCGTTTTTCGACCGCGTCCAGGTAACTCCCCAGGCAATCGACGCCATCGCAATGCCCCTCGCGGTCCTGTTCTTCTTCCGCAAGGACTACAAGCCGTTCGTACTCTCGGTCCTTGCGATGGTGTACTCCCACGGCGCCTACGGCCTTTTGCTCTTCGCGCCGTTCGCGCTCTTCTCGTTGTTTGAAAAGCGGGACAGGAAAGCGAACGCCGCCGCGGTTTCCAAAGCCGCGCTCTTTTCCCTTCCCGTCGTGCTGCTGACCCTCGCGTTCCTTCCCACGCTCCTGGACTCGGGATTCACGGCAGTGCACAACCCCCAGGACCAGGCAATCCGCCAGGACCCTGCGCTTTTCATCAACTACTTCGGCGTCGGCCTCTCCCTGTTCGCCCCCGTTTCACTTATCTACTTCTCCCGCAAGCTTGGTGACCCGTTCTGCCGCTTTCTCCTGCTTTGGCTTGTGTGCCTCCTTCCCCTCGTAATATTCTTTCCCGACCGCCTCGCCTCCTACGCCGCCCAGCCCACGGCAATAATGGGCGGAATCGCGCTCGCCGGAATCTCCAAGGCCAACCGCGGCGCGCCCGTCTTCTTCTTCCTCGCCCTGCTCTCGCTCGCCTTTCTCCAAAACTACTGGATGTGGGCGAGCCTTGCAATGCAAGGCAAGCTGATTACCCTTCCCCTCGTGCCGTCCTACTAGCCAGAATGAGCCGAATCTCTCAGCGGCAGATTTGCGCAACCCACTTCGCGTACGCCGCGTCCGCCTGCTCGCTCCACCAGCAAATGCACGGCACGTCGTACGAGTGAAGCGACTTGATTTTCCTGACGAGCGCCGGCCGCTTGTTCTTGGTGGTCTTGAGAACGAGAATTGCCTCGCGGGCCTTCGAGAGTTTTCCCTTCCACTCGAAGACCGAAGAGCATTTCCAGAAATTGCCGCACGCGGCGAGACGTTCCTTTACTGCGCTTTGCGCAATCATCCGCGCTTCCTTCTCCGACTTGCAGACGACGTAGACTTGGATCATCTCTCATTCCTTCAGCGGCTCGTCGCTGAGCCAGTGTTTGGAGCCGGGAATTGAAAAGAAGGGGGGGTCTTCGAAAACGCCCTTGGCGAAATGGACTGCGCTTACGCCCCATTTGTGGTGGACGAGGACCGCGTGGTGGCTTGTGCCGCGCGGGTAGAGCTTGGCCGCTACGCGCTTCAAGTCCGCCGTGGCGGGGAGGCCGAGCGATTCCAGCCGCTGTTCAAGCGCCTCCGGCGCAGCGTGGTGTGCCCTGCCTTTTTTGAACGCAAGCGACTGGCGTTTCATGTACTCGCGCACGCTTGCAAGCGCGGCGGCGCCCATTGCCGCCCGCGTCCGGTACGCTGCCTGGGCGGGGGCTCCTTTCGACACGTGCCTGCGTGGCGTATTTGCTCACCTGTACTCGGCCAGCGCGCGCTGCTGGGTCTTGCCCATTTCGGAAATCGCGACCGCGTTCCACCCGCGTTTTCTCAGTTCGAGCGAAAACTCCTTTTCGAACCCGTGGTTGCACACCACTTTTTCGGGGCCGCAGGCCTCGACGAACTCCAAAAGCTGGCAAAAGTCGCAGTGGTCGGAAAGCGTGAAAAGCGCGTCCGCGGCGAACATGCGTTTCGAACCCGCGGCCCACCCGGTTGCAAGCGCGGTGGCGACCGGCCTGCCGTAGTGCTGCTGCAGGTTGCGGCCGAGCTCGGGGCCGACCTGGTTGTGCGGCAGGACCGCGGTGAAGCGGTGCTTGAGCAGTTCCTCCGACTCTTCCGATCCGGTTTCCACGAAGTCGAGGCCGACCCCGTGCCTCTGGTATACCCGGCAGACGTCGGCGATTTCCTGGCTGACTATGGGCGCGATTCCCATCAGCTCGTTGAGGGCCTTGACGAGCTCCTGCGCCTTTCCAAGCGCGTATCCCCCGAACACTACCGAGTGCCCCAGTTTTTCCTGCTGGCTGGCCCTCCTGCTCATGTCGGCGTAGACCTCGTTGCGTTCGGGAAACTTGTACTCCGGCGAGCCGTAAGTAGTCTCGAC
>CAYVQS010000112.1:0-970 GCA_964453195.1 Microcaldota archaeon
CCAAGTCCCTCATTTCCCTATCGATGCAGATAAGAAACGCGCAGAAAATAGACGAAATGCTCCGCAAGCTCCTCGGCGACGTCACCACCTTGCTTGGGACCATGAGCAAGTTCGTCGCCCCAATCATCCTCGCAATAGTGGCGTCGCTGCAGAAAGTCATCACCCAGTCCCTGACCGGCAACTGCCCCGAAAGCGGCGCCGAGGCCGCGGCAGCGGCGGCGTCGGTTCCGGGAATGTCGGGAACCGGCGGCATGAGCGGAATGTTCTGCGGAGGCGCAAAAAGCGCCGACCCCACGACCTTCAGCCTAATACTCGGAATCTACGCCATAGAAATAGTCATCCTGCTGACGTACTTCAACTCGCAAATCGAGGACACGAACAACAAGCTGCACACTTACACCGCAATCGCCACCGCCCTGCCCATAGCCACCATACTCTACGTCGCCATCTCCTACGCCACCGCCTCGTTCCTCGGCGGAACCACGGGCTGAAACAGCCATTTCCCGCAAATAAGCAGGCGCCGAAACAAACCCGCCCAATGCCCGCCGCGGGCAAAACGCGCCGGGCCAAAAAGCAAGGAATAAAAAGGCGGAAAGAATAACGCAATCGAACAAACCCCTCGTCTTTCGAGGAGGAATTGCAATGGGCAAGCTACACGGCCAAGCCTCCCAACCCATGCAACTGGTAGTAAGCGCAATTGTCGCAATCGTAATCTTGGCAATATTGCTGAAGACGCTGTACAGATAACGTTTGAATCAAAAAAACCAAAACGGGGGTAGACGCCGCATGTTTGGAAAAAGAAGGGGACAGTCGACCGAGACGATGATGCTGGTAGTCAGCGTCATAGTCGCACTTGCCATACTCGCCGCGCTCATGAACATTTTGGGCATAGTCAAAATATTCAACCCAAGCAACCCCACCGACATCATGAAAAGCGGGGTAAAGTCCCTCCAGTCCGCCGGCTACGGAT
>CAYVQS010000112.1:990-2006 GCA_964453195.1 Microcaldota archaeon
GTCAACCGCCCCGCCATAGTCGGCGACACCGGACTGCAGACCAGCGACATCACGTTCGTATGCGGTGACACCATCATATGCGGCACGGGCACGGACAAACCGGTAAAAGGAGCGGGCACGTACAGCAGCGGATATACTTCCCTAACCATTAACAACAACATAGACGCATACATAGTCGTCTGCGCAAACGCCGACCGGACCGCCAACGGACAAGCAAAATACTGCATAAGCGTGGCAAAGGAAGCAAGCGAAGCCTCCCGATTATGCAAACCCCCCTGCGGAATCAACCCAAATGACTAGGCTTTCCGCCTTTTCATTTTTCTTTTTCTTTCCCCAGAGCCTACTGGTTTAAATTCGGGAAACGGCAACAAACAATAGTGACGAAAATGGGCTTGTCCTGGCTGTTCAAAAAGCGCAAAGGGTCGGAGTGGACGCCGATTTACATGCTCATAGTCGTCATCATCGCCCTCATTCTCATAATGACGCTTGTCAAGCCCATGATGCGCCACGCGGCCCAAGTCGCCAGCGAAACCGGCGCCGCCGCCGAGACCGCGGCCAAGGCCGGCCTCTTCGGCTGATTCTTTCCCCGTTTTTCCAGTTCACAGCCACACGGCAGCAGCGCGGGGGCTTTGCGGGAAAATAGGTTTTTATTCGGCCCGGCCGTCTTTTTCTTCATGAAACTGCCTTTCTTCGGCCGCAGGGGACAGGCCGAAGCGCCAATGGAGCTTGTAATCGCCGTCATCATCCTCACCATGAGCCTGGGGCTGGCATTCTACATAATGAACAACACGGCCGAGGCGCAGTGCGTGTCCCAGCTCAAAGCCGAGAACGAAAAGCTGCGGCTTGCAATGCAGGACATTTCCCTCGGATACTCCGGCACGCAGAGAAAAATCAACTACAAAATGTACTCCTGTGGCCGCAACCGCGTCGACGCAATCAGGTTCGTCAAGTACGTCGGGTCCCAGTTCTGCGGAAACTGCCCCGGCCACTACGGCTCGTGCTGGAAAATCGAGCCC
>CAYVQS010000112.1:2016-2845 GCA_964453195.1 Microcaldota archaeon
CGCCGACAACGTGTACGCGACCCTGCTCGACGCGGCGGTCTGCGTCGACATGAGCGAATCCATCTACCTCCAGCCAATCACGGGAGGCGACTGCGAGGACATGGCCAACGACCCGTGCCCCCCCGACGCGGGCGGATGCAGGTCCGGAGTGCCGTCGAACGTGCGCAACATACAGGGAAACGACTGGTGGACGCTGGGCAAGACCGGCGCCGGAAACTACGAAATCACGCTGAAAAAAGAGACCGCGCAGGCCACCGGCGGAGCGACCGGGTCCGTCGGCCTGATACGGGTGTGCGCCAAGAAGCTCGGCGTTTGAGGTAAGGGCAAAATGAAGCGCGGCGACATGGCTTTGTGGATGATGACCAAGTTCGCCATGCTGTTCTTCATATTCTCACTCGCATACTTCCTCTACATGTTCGGCCAGTCCAGCGAACGCGACATCTGCTCGGCCCAGGCCGGAGTCATTTCCGACGGAATGGCCGCCAGAATCAGCCAAGTAGTGTTCTCGCCAGTCGAAGACGAAAGAAGGGTGTATTCGTTCGAGTCCGCAATCGGACTTGGCTCCCAGACTGGAAGGTATACGGTCAACATGACGCTGAAAGGCACGGGCGCCACGCAATTGTTCGTGATCTCCACCGACGCGGTCACTTCGCGGGGAAAGTGCCGGGCGCAGAATTCGGTCGTGGTCGGAAGCCCCGAAGGCGGAATAGTCTACCTCTTCCAGCCCGCAGGCAGCGGAGGCCAGTACGACAAGTGGACCACGGCAGACCCGTCCAGGACGTTCAAGCCCTCCGAGTTCCGCGTGCTCGAGGAAAAGTCGCGGTACATG
>CAYVQS010000112.1:2855-3928 GCA_964453195.1 Microcaldota archaeon
GTAATCAAGTGCTCGTCCAAGAAAATAGACCCCGCCCTTAACCCGCCTGCGCCGAGGAAATACTTGTTCATAGAAAACTGCAACGAACAGGACCCCAAAGAGTGCATGAACCTGGAAACCCACACGCTAGTCAGCGCGTGCTGCGGATGGACTGGCGATTTCTGCAACATTCCCGTCTAAAAAGCGGACGCGCAGCATTTATAATTTTGAAAAGAGACTGATGCATATGCCAGGAATACTAGTTCTCAACTTCGGCGGCCAGTACTGCCACTTGATTGCCCGCCGCGTCCGCGAATTTCACGTCCGCTCCGAAGTCCTGCCCGCCGACGTGCCCGTGGAAACAATCAAGGCGCTCGCGCCTGCGGGAATCATTTTTTCCGGCGGCCCGATGGGAGTCTACCAGGAAGGCGCGCCAAAAAGCGACCCCAAAGTGCTCGAACTCGGCGTGCCGGTGCTTGGAATCTGCTACGGCCACCAGCTCATGGCGCTGCAGACCGGCGGAAAGGTCGAAAAGGGAAAGACCAAGGAGTACGGCTCCAGCAAAATCATGCTAAGCGCCGAAGGCGCCGGGAGTAAGTTATTTTCGGGAATGGGCGAGGTGCAGAAGGTGTGGCTTTCCCACGGGGACTATGTTCCCGTGCCCGGAAAGGGCTTCGTGGTGACTGCCAGGAGCGAGGACGGCATAATTGCGGGCGTGGAAGACGCCAAGAGGAAGCTTTATGGGGTGCAGTTCCATCCCGAGGTCGTGCACACGGTGAACGGCTCGAGGATGCTGGAGAATTTCGTGTTCAAGGTCTGCCGGGCCGAGAAGGACTGGCATCCCGAGAGGCTGGAAAAGCAGCTTTACGAAGAGGCGCAAAAGCAGGTCGGCAAGGGAAAGGTGCTCATGGCGGTCAGCGGCGGCGTGGACTCCACGGTTGCCGCGACAATCATCCATCGGGTGGCGGGAAAGAACCTGCACTGCATTTTCATCGACCACGGCCTGCTGAGGAAGAACGAGGCCATGGAAGTCAGGAGCGTGTTCGAGGACCGGCTCAAGTTCGAGAACTTCCAGGTCGTCGGCGCGTCGGCCG
>CAYVQS010000113.1:0-3926 GCA_964453195.1 Microcaldota archaeon
ACGCGACGCTTCTGCCGCCAATCTCGGCAATGGAAATCTTGTCGCTTGGCTGGCCGTAAGGCGTCTTGACCGCGACTTCCTTGACGTCCTCGAGGAAGGAGTAGAACCCCGACCCGCCAAAAACGCCGATTTCAGCACTTGCCTTCGCCATTTTCCAGCCCACCACAGTAGGTTTAATTCTCCCGTGGATTTAAAATAAGTTCGCCGACAAAAGCCCTTTCTGAGGCAGTGTCTTTCGTGTCCCGCAAGATAATTCCCAAGCACAGGTTCGCGCTCTACGTCCCGTGGATCTACCAGAAGGGCGGGATGGAGCGCGTCATCGTCGAGTACCTCAAGCGCTCGCGCCACGACTGGACCGTGTTCACCAGCCACTTTTCTCCCCAGACCACGTTTCCCGAATTCCGCAAAATCAAGGTCGTCGAGCTTCGCCGCGTTCCCTTGACGCGCAACTTTCCCGACCTCAGCAGAGTCGCGCTTGGGCTTGCCACCCAGAAAATTCCCTCTTCGGGTTTGGACGGCCTTCTCGTGTGCTCGGCCGGCTTCGGAGAACTGGTGGCTTTGGCCAACCCCGGCATTCCCAAGGCAGTCTACTGCTTCACTCCCCTCAAAGTCATCCACGACAGATTGACGCGGGCGAAATACTTGGGGGAGAACCCGGTCAAGTCTCCGGCGTTCCACGTCTTCGAACGCACTTACCGCTTTTTCGAAAAACTCGCGTGGTCGCGCTTTTCCCGCATTGCCTGCGACTCGCAGGAGGCCAAGAGCCGCATAGTTGCCGGCGGCCTTGCGCCGTCTTCCAAGGTGAAAGTCGTCTATCCGGGAATCGATTCTTCCAAGATGAGGCCCTCGAAGAAAAAGCCGCAAAAGTTCTTCCTCGTCCCCGGCAGGATTGGCTGGACCAAGAACTTGGAACTTGCCATCGCCGCCTTCGAGGAGTTCCAGAAGTTGTCTCCCCGTTTCAAAGATTTCTCGCTTGTCATCGCCGGCGGGGTGGACAAGAAGTCGTATTCCTATCTTGGCCACCTGCGCCGCCTTGCAGTCTCCAACCCCGCAATCCGCTTCGAGCCCAATCCTTCGGACAAGCGCTACTATTCGCTCTATTCGGATTGCTTTTCGGTCCTGTTCCCGGCAATCAACGAGGACTGGGGCATCGTCCCGGTCGAGGCAATGGCGTACGGCAAGCCCGTAATCGCCGCCAACCAGGGCGGGCCGAAAGAGTCGGTTCTCCATGGAAAAACTGGATGGCACGCCGAGCCCGACGCGAAGTCCTTCGCTTCCCTGATGTCTAAACTCGTTTCCTCGCCCGCGCTATACCGCAGCTTTTCCAAGGCCGCGGCCAAGCGCGCCAAGCAATTCGACTGGAAAGAATTCGCCAGCGAAATGGATGATGAAATGCAATCGTTGGCAGGGAATTGAAAATGCTTTCCTCCGCCCCCAAAAGGCCCCGGCTTGAAGTTTTCGGCCACGAGGCCGACGGCAACTACGTCACGGTCAAGATGGCGGCCTTGGCGGACTCCGCATCGGGCCGCGCCGAGGGCAGGGTCGACTACGAGTTGCCCGTTGCCATGCGCAGGCAGGGCAGGCTGGTAATCGGCCAGGGGTTCATTGAAAACAAGACTCCAAAACTCGCCGGCCTTGGCGTGCACGGGCTTGAGCACATCCAGCAGGCGATTTTCTCAAACATGGCGCGGCAGGAAGGAATGCCCGTGGTGCACCAGCCGGTCACGGAAGAGGGGCCGCTTAGGAAGTGGTGGGAGCGCAGGGGCTATCGGAGAATAGGCGAAAGCAAAAACCCCGACGGCACGGTCTCCGTGGTCCTGGAAAAAGAGTTTTCCGGAGAAGAAGCAAAGCCGCCGACCGAAAAGGAGAGGGAAATAATCGCGCGCCTTCTAGGCAAATAGCTATTTCTTTTCGTGCTCCCACTGGATGAGCTTGCCCTCGAACTTTTCGATTGCGTCGAGAATGAGCTTGCTCGAATCGCCCGCGCCGTACGGGTTTTTCTTGTGCCGCATTTTTTCGTTGTCCTTCTCGGCCTGCGCAATTTTCTTCCAAATCGCCTCTGCGGATTCGGGCGGCGCAAGCAAATTTACGCCGGCGTCCACCGACTCGGGCCGGTCCGTCACATATCTTACAGTCACGCACGGCACTTTCAGCGCCGCGATTTCCTCCTGCATCGAGCCCGAGTCAGTGACCACCATCCGGCACTTGGAAAGCAGGAACATCAGGTCGGTATAATTGGGAATGTCGGCAATGGGGCGCAAGTTCTTGTGCCGCGCAATTTCCGCATCGAGCCCGTACTCGGAAATCGCGACTTGGGTGCCGGGCCTTATGCTCCACACAACCTGGAAGCCTTCGTCCGCGGCTTTGCACAGCGCCGAAACAATCGCCCGGAACCTCTTTTCGTGCATCAGGTTCTCGCGGCGGTGGCAGCTGGCATAGACTATTTTGCCTGAAAAGTCGATTCCCCTCTTCTCGAAGAACTCGCGGCTCTTTTCGCCCTTTTTCGCCGCCCAAATCGCGGCGTCGACCACAGAGTTGCCTACGGTGAAAATCCTCTCTTTCGCAAACCCCTCGTTTTTCAGATTCTGCGCATTAAGCGGCGTCGCGGCAAAATACAGGTCCGCGCACGCGTCAGATGTCCGCGTGTCGATTTGCTCGGGGAACGGCTCCTTGGAAAAAGTCCTCAGGCCGGCTTCGACGTGGCCGACAGGAATCGTGTTGAGAGAGGCTGCAAGCGAGCCGGCCATGCACGTCAGCGTGTCGCCGTGCGTCAAGACAATGTCCAGGTCTTTGAGCGGGCCGCGGAACAGCCGGTCGAGTTCGAGCATGGTGGCGCCGACTGTCTTGGCGGGCGCGGGCCTGCGGTTGACCATCGCTGCCGCGGCCTTTTCCATCTTCTTGGTCAGGCCGAGCTTGAACGCCTCGTCGGCGAAGTACGCGTATTTGCTTGCAAGCCTGCCGGCTTTCTTGACGAAGTCCATTCCGACTTCAAAATGCGGCGGGAACGGCAGCTCCAAGTCGCGGTAGACTCCTTCGTAGAGATGGAACGGAAAGTGCTGGCTGGTGTGGATGAGGATTGCCTCGTGCCCCCTCTTGTTCGCTTCCCAGTAGAGGGGCGCCATCTTGATTATGTCGGGCCGCGTGCCGGTCAAAATCCCAATCTTCATGCTATTGCCACGTCTTTTTTCAATTAAAGTATTGCCCTTGCCACAAAACGCAGGCCGGTGGCGTTCAGCCGGACCAAGACCATAACTTCGCCCGGCGTCCACGCGATTTCCTTTTCCAAAACAATTTTCGCCTTCTTCTTTTCGCCGGCCCGAAGCCCGTCGGCAACGGCCATTTTGCAGGGCTCGACCTGGAGCCCGACACAGGCGTGCAGCGTTTCGCCGTCCTTCAGCGGCTCCCTCAGGAATTTCGTGGCCTCAAGCTCGACTTCAAGCTCCTTTCCGGTCTTGGCCTCGCTTGAAATTACGAATCCCCGGTCGACCTGCGAGCTAGGCGTGCCCTTGAAGCACACTCCGAACCGGTCCCCGTACGCCGCTTCCTTGACGTCGACGTCGTGGACCTGGATGCTGCGCACGTCGCAATCCAGTCCTTTCGGGAAGAACTTGAGCTTGTCGTGCACTCTTATCGTTCCCCTCTTGAGGATTCCGAGGGCGACCGAGCCGATTCCCTTGACTTCGAACGCGTGGTCGACCAATCCCCACGGCACGCCTTCGCGTTTTTCGGGCTGAAAGCCGAGCGCGATTTCCTTTGCCTCGTCCCAATTCGTGGCGCGTTTCCAGTTCGCCAGGGCGGTGCCTTTGGTGAGCATTTCCCAGTCGACGAATTCGCCGACCAGCACGCCTTCGGTTTTGCCGAGCAAGTCCAGCGCAACAATCAGTTCCCCAAGCCGGGGGGTAAGGGCGTCGGCGAACAGGCAGCAG
>CAYVQS010000114.1:0-3870 GCA_964453195.1 Microcaldota archaeon
TAAAAAGATTTCTGGTTTGGCGCAGGACAACGTTTTTATTCAGCGCAACAGTGGGAAATTTCGATTATTTGAGACTCACCTTCCTGGGCGCGACGCAAGAAGTAGGCCGCAGCGGCGTCTTTGCGCAGGGCAAGGACATAAGCCTGATTCTCGACGCAGGAGTCAAGCTAAACGGCCACACGGAATTCCCCCTCGACGCGCCCGCGGCCGCCGACGCGGTCGTGGTGACCCACGCGCACCTTGACCACTCGGGGAACCTGCCGCGGCTGTTTAGCGCCAACGGGAAGAAAACGGTGTTTATGCCGCCGCCCATTCCCCTGGTGTCGCTGCTGCTCGACGACTGCCTGGGCGTGTTCAAGAAGAAGAACAAGCCGCCTTACTTCACGCAGGCGGAGGCGCGCAAGTTCGAACGCCACGCCGTGGCCATAGGGTACAGGGAGCCTTACGAGTTTTTCGACGGGTCCGGGCTTGAGTTCTTCGACGCCGGGCACATTGTGGGAAGCGGGCAGGCGCTCGTGCGCTTCGCCGAAGGCAAGACGCTGCTTTACACCGGGGACATGAAGACCCAGGAGACCCGGATGCACAAGGGCGCGCAAATGCCGAAGGAGAAGGTGGACGCGCTGGTGATGGAGTGCACGTATGCCTCGCTGAGGCACCCGGACCGCAAAAAGCTGGAGAAAAAGTTCTGCGACGAAGTCTCCGCTGCAATCGAGTCGAGGCAGCCCGTGCTCGTGCCGTGCTTTGCAATCGGCCGGGCCCAGGAGCTGCTGCAGGTGCTGGACGACAGGCGGCTTGGAGCCGAAATCTACGTGGACGGCATGATCGGCAAGACCACGCAGATAATGCTGAACTTTCCCGAATACGTCAAGGACTACGAGAAGTTCCGCAAGAGCGTGAAAAACGCGCACTTCGTGACAAGCGGCGAGAAGCGCAAGAAGCTTGGAAAGGCGCCGGCGGTGATAATCTCGACCGCGGGAATGCTGGACGGCGGGCCTGCGCTGACTTACCTCAAGACCATGGCGAAGGAAAAGAGGGGGAAGGTGTTTCTGACCGGGTACCAGGTCGAGGGCTCGAACGGCAGGCGGCTTTTGGACACCGGGCGCGTCAAGTTCAACGGTGAAGAGGAGAGCGTGGGGCTGCAGGCCGCGCAGTACGACTTTTCCGCGCACTCGGACGGCGAGGAAATGTTCAATTACGCGAAGAAAATCAACGCCGAAAAAGTGTACTGCATCCACGGCAAGCCCGAGTACTGCGAGGCGATGGCGGCGCGGCTTCGCGCCGAGGGTTTCGACGCAACTGCGCCGAAGCCGGGGGAGCGGTTCGAAACCTGATTTTTAAATGGCCGGCGCGTAAAGGGAATTAAGGGGATAGAGAATGAAAATCGGGTTTTTCACCGACACGTATTTGCCCAACGTCGACGGCGTGGTCACTGCCATTCTCAGCTACCGCAGGGACTTGGAACGCCGGGGCGACAAGGTGTTCGTCTTCGCAGCCGGCGACTCCGAGGCGCAGAAAAACAACCTGGACAAGCGCGTGTTCTTCTACCGGGCAGTGCCGTTCCCGCCCTATCCCCAGTACAAGGTCGCGATTTTCCCCTACAATTCTTCGAAAGAGGCGCGGCGGGCGGGAATCGAGGTCGTGCATTCCCACGCCATTGCCAGCATGGGCCTGGCCGCGATAAAGACGAGCCGCGACCTGGGCAAGCCCCTGGTCGGCACGTTCCACACCATGATAAGCGAGGCCGCCAAGAACTACGTGCGCCAGAAGTGGCTGAAAATAGCTTCGGACAAGCTGGTGTGGCGCGCGATAAGGACGTTCTACGCGCCGTTCGACCTGGTGACCGCGCCTTCCGAGACCACGAGAAGGATGCTCGAGGACAACGGCGTGGCAGGCACGATAATGGTGCCCAACGGCGTGGACACACAGCGGTTCCACCCCGGAATCGACAAGAAGATAGTGAGGACGATGCTGGGGCTGAAGAGGGAAGAGAAGCTCGTGATGATCCCCGGAAGGCTCAGCCACGAGAAGAACGTCGACGTCATACTCAAGGCGGTGCCGAAAGTCGTCAAGGAAGACGAAAACGTGCGGTTCATCGTGCTTGGAAGCGGGCCGGCCGAGGGAATGTGCAAGGCCCTGGCCAAGAGAATGAACCTGGGAAAGAGCGTGATGTTCACGGGGTTCGTCCAGTCGTTCGAAGTTCCGTACTATTACGGCGCGGCCGACCTGTTCGTCACCGCGTCGACTTTCGAAACGCAGGGCCTGGCAATGCTTGAGAACATGGCGTGCGCAAATCCGTGCGTGGGCGCCGACGCAATGGCGATTCCCGAGTTCCTGAAGGACGGCCAGAACGGCTTTTTGTTCCGGCCGTTCGACTCATCCGAGTGCGCGGAGAAAATAGTCAAGGCGCTTGAAATGAAGGAAGGCGCCAGGAAGAAAATGGCGAAAAACGCGAGGCAGACGGCCGAGAAATACTCGATTCCCGCCTGCACCGACAAGCTGCTTGACGCCTACGACGAAGTCCTGCACTAGAACCCGGCAAAATGCGCCGCCTCCCCGAAGGGCTCTTGCCGCCGCCGGAGAAGCTTATAATTGTCTTCTTTCCTAATAGTGCCGGGTTTAACGTGAAGGGAAAAACCGGCAAAAAAGCCGCGGAAGCGCCGCTTCCCGCTCCCGCGCTGAACGAATTCCTCCTAGCCGCAGGGCTGCTTTGGCTCGCGCTGCTGGCCGCGCTTTTTTCCCCTCAGGCAATGCAGGCGTTCCACGCAGCGGTGCGGCTCTTGACCGAGGGCAATTCCTACGCCAAGAGCGTGCTGTTTGCAGCGTTCCTTGCAATTTGCCTGACGATTAGGGGCATTATGGCGGCCGGCGCCGGCCGCTTTTTCACCCTGCCGGCAGACTCGGCGCTTGCAAAGAATGCGCGCACGGCGTTCCTGGCGGCAGTAGCCGCCTCGATGATGTACGGCGTCCTGCTCCAGATGTTTTTCCTGGGAATGCTGGGCGCCAACGCCAATTCCTACGTTTCCCACGTCACGCAGTGCGGCGAAAACTGGTGCTGGGAAGGAAACTATTTGCAGCACAACCACGTGACGAAGACGGCGCTGTTCTTCGTGGAAAAGTATTCGGGGCTCGCGCTGGGGCCGCAGGTCGACAACG
Organism: Microcaldota archaeon; assembly: GCA_964453195.1. GTDB lineage: Archaea > Micrarchaeota > Micrarchaeia > Norongarragalinales > CAINOH01 > CAYVQS01. Next base: position 3,154 of record CAYVQS010000114.1, read on the forward strand.
GCCAGCCAATGTACGAAATAGTTCCTTTCGCGGACTGGGCGGCGCCGGTAACGCTCTTGCTGCTGGCAGCCGTGGCAGTGACGGGATTCGCGGCCGTACTGCGGGAGAAAAACGCGTTGAACGCGCTGTTGCTTGGCATGGTGGCGGGGCTGTTCACGATAGCAACGGTGGACGGCGGAATATTCACGCAGACGGGAATAAGCGGCGCGACGCTCCTGGCAATATACTTGTGGCGGGAAAAAAAAGGCGCGACTGCCGAGGAGCGGTTCGCGGTTCCGCTGGCGCTTGGGGCGCTTGTGGGCTTCCTGCCCAACCTGTTGCTGAAAAGCCCGCTTGTTTACTACGACTGGTTTCCGGGAATGATTGTGGCGTCGGCGTTCTTCGCCTTTGTCGACGCCGAAAGGGGCTGGAAGCGGGTAACGCTGCTTGGCGTGCTCCTGTTTTCGTCGCTGTTCTTCGCGGGCCACGTGTTCGACAAGGCATACGGGGCGCAGGCGACAATCTACCGCACCAGCAGCCTGGCCGAAGGCCTGCCGGGCGCGCCGAACCTCGTGGTTTACGGGCTTCCGCCCCAAACGGGCGGCCGGGAAGTGGAGGCGCGGGTTCCTGCAATAAACTTCACGGCCTCCGCCAAGTACGGATGGTACTTCGTGGGCAGCGCCAACGCAAGCGCGCCAATCAAGATAACTACGCTGGCGCTGCAGGAACGGATGAGGG
>CAYVQS010000115.1:0-3847 GCA_964453195.1 Microcaldota archaeon
CGGACAACGGCGCCGAATTCAACTATGACTACTGCAAGGGCTGCGGGATATGCTCGAACGAATGCCCGGTAAAGTGCATTTCAATGGTGGACGAAAAGTAAAATGGCCCGCAAAATCCTGGAAGGCTCGATTGCCATGGCCCGCACGGCCGCCCTGTGCAGGCCCAACGTCATCGCCGCCTATCCCATCACGCCCTCGACGCACATTCCCGAAGAGCTCTCCAAGAAGCTGGCCAACTACGAGTTCGTGCCGGTCGAAGCCGAGTTCTCCGCAATTTCCGGCCTCATCGGCGCCTCCTGCGCCGGCGCCCGCACGTTCACCGCCACCTCCTCGCAGGGCTTGCTTTTGATGCACGAGGCGCTGCACAACGCCGCCGGCATGCGCCTGCCCATCGTCATGGCAGTTGCCAACCGCTCGGTGTCTGCGCCGCTGAACATCTGGTGCGACTGGCAGGACTCGCTCTCCCAGCGCGACACCGGTTGGATGCAGCTTTTCTGCAAGAACAACCAGGAAGCAGTCGACACGCTGGTCCAGTCCTTCAAAATCGCCGAAACCGCGTCCGTCCCGGTAATGGTGTGCGTCGAAGGCTTCTACCTCACCCACCTAATCGCGCCAGTCGACATTCCCTCCCAGGAACAAGTCGACGCGTTCCTTCCGGCATTCCGCCCAAAGCACGCTCTTGACGTTTCCAAGCCCGAGGCCTTCGGCACGTACGCCATGCCCAACACTTATTACGAAATCCGCAAGGACCACGCCCAATTGATGGCCGCGTCCCTTCCCGTAGTGGAAAAAACCGCGCAGGAATTCGAGAAGGCGTTCGGACGCAAGCAATTCGCGCTGATGGAGGACTATTCCTCGTCGGTCAAGGGCGCCAAGACCGTCATCGTCTCCATGGCCGCGCTTTCAGAAAGCATCGAGCTCGTCGTCGACTCCATGCGCGCCAAGAAAGAATCCGTGGGCCTGCTGCGCCTCAAGTGCTTCAGGCCGTTTCCCTCGAAGCAACTCGCGTCCGCGCTTTCAGGCGCCGAGAGAATAATTGTCTTCGAAAAGGACCTTTCGCTCGGCCTCGAGGGCATTCTTGCCACCGAGCTCAAGGCCGCGCTCCAGGAGGCCGGCGTGAAAGTTCCGGTCGTCGGAATAATCTGCGGCCTGGGCGGAAAGGACGTCAAGACGTCGGAGCTCGAAGCCGCCTATTCGAAGTTCAAGGACGCAAAGGCGCCGTCTTCGCAGTGGTTGTGATTCTCAAATGCCCGAATACGCTTACAAAAAACTCGTGAACCAGGCGCCGTCGGCGACTTTCATGCAAGGCCACCGCGCGTGTTCGGGCTGCGGCCCCGCACTCACCATGCGCCACGTGCTTGAAACCCTTGGCTCGGACATCGTCGTGGTCAACGCCACGAGCTGCATGGAAATCGTCTCGACTCCGTATCCCGAGTCCACGTGGTCGGTCCCCTACATCCACTCGCTTTTCGAAAACGTCCCCGCAGTCGCCTCGGGCGTGTCCCGCGCGTTCAAGAACCTTGGCAAGAAGGGCACCGTGGTCGGCATCGGCGGCGACGGTTCCACCTTTGACATCGGCTTCGGCTCCCTGTCCGGCGCCATGGAGCGCAACGAGGACATGATTTACATCTGCTACGACAACGAATGCTACGCCAACACCGGCGTCCAGCGTTCTGGCGCCACTCCGTTTTCCGGTGCAACCACGACTTCGCCGAAAGAAGTCGGCGGCAAGGGCGAGTGGAAGAAGAACCTGCCGTTCATCGCCGCCGCACACGCAGTCCCCTACGTCGCAACGGTATCCATCGGCTTTTTGCCCGATTTGAAATCCAAACTCCTAAAGGCCAAGGCCAAGACCGGCTTCCGTTTCATCCACGTCCACGCGCCCGGCCCCCTTGAATGGGCGTTCGACCCTTCCAAGACCCTCGAAATGGCGCGCCTCGCAGTCAAGGCGGGAATGTGGAACCTGTTCGAAATCGAGGACGGCCTCTTCAAACGCTCGTTCAAGCCGTCGCCCCTCGCGCCGCTGGAGGATTATATCAAGAACCAAGGGCGGTTCCGCCACGCCAAGCCGGAACAAATCGAGGCGATGAAGGCGCACATTATCCGCGCACAGGACGAGCTCGACAAGCTCGAAAAGGCGCAGCTCAACTTCGAATACTTCTTGTAGGCTTTCAGGGCAGCGCCCCTTCGCCGGCTGCAGGCGCAGTCGCGTTTTCGCTTTCGTTCAGCGCAGGCATTATCAGGGGCTCGCCAAGCTTTTCGTCGGAAACATTGACTGCGTCCGGCTCGATGTCGCCGGTAACGTTGGCAATCGTCTTGTTCATCTGCTCTTCCTGGTATTTTTTCAGCAGTTCGTTGGCCTTGGCAAGGTCCAAATGCCTTCCGGTCATCGAGTACGCGATGAAGTCGCTGATTTTAACCGAGTTGTTGCAGAGAAAATCGTCGTTGCCTTCGACCACCATCTGCGTCTCGCTCATCTTCACGCAGTTGCATTTGCCCTGTCGGACCAGGATGCCGTTTTCGGCGCAGTCCGCGGGGTCTGGCGAGTCGAAGCCCACGCACTTGCCGTTGCTCTTGACCTGGACCGCCGGCCTCTTGTTCGACGCCCCAAGGCCGGCCGACAGCTGGATGAGCATTCCGTAAGTGCACGTAGCGTCCCCGGTCATAGGCTGCTCGGCCACAAGCGCCGGAGCATCGGGCGCCAGCACCTTTTTCACTACCTGGTCCGGCGGCCCGGAGGGGCTTTCGAACCTTACTCCGTCCACGTCGTAACCCGCAGGGCCTCGGGAGAGGCTGAAGAACAGGAACGCGGCGACGAAGATTGCGATTGCGCATATTGCCAGCCACTTGGTCGTGTTGTCGGGCTTCGCGGCGGGCTTTTCCACTTTTCCCAGCGGCTCGCCGGTGGCGTAACGCTCTTCGGCTTCGAGGTCGTCGGCCACCCGGTCCGCAAGGTTCCTGCCTGCAACTATTTTCGGCTTTTTCTGTTTGTCTTCGCCCATGTGAGAAAAACCTCCGGTCAAATTGCCAGTTCCAGGCCCTCTTCGGCCAGTTCGGCTTCGGCAAAAATTTTCCGCGCTTCCTCGAGCAGCGGCCTGCGGTCCTCGTAGCGGTTGGAAAAATGAGTGAGCACCAGCTTCTTCACGCCCGCCTTCTTCGCGGCCTCGGCCATTTCCCGGGCGGTCGAGTGCTCCTTTTCGTGCGCCAGCCTCTCCTCGTTCTGGGAAAAAGTGCAGTCGGCAATGACTATGTCCGCGTTCTTGAACTCCTTGGCCAGGCCCGCGAACATCTTCGTGTCCCCCGTGTACACTATTCTCCGTCCCGGCTTCTCGGAAGACACGTCCTCGTATTTGACCTTCTTCCCCTTTACAACAAGCGTCCCGCGCTTTTCAAGCTCGCCGAACATCCTTCCTTCTATTCCAAGCTTCCTGCACTTTTCCTCGTCGAAGTTCCGGTGCGCCTTTTCTTCCAGCGCGTATCCAAGCGCGTGCCGATAGTGCTTCACTGGGAAAGCGCGGACGCCAAAAAGCGCGTTTTCGAACACCAGTCCTTCCTCGACGTCGCAAACCCTGACTGGAAAAGCCGCGTGCAGCTCCCTGGCCCCAAGCAGGGTCTCAAGCAGTTTCTTGGTCCCGCAGGGCCCGGCTATGAGCAGCTCCTCTTTCCTTGCGGCCATGTTCATGCTCTGCACCAGGCCGAACAAGCCCAAAAAGTGGTCGGCGTGCAAATGCGACAGTAACACGGCGCGCACCGAGGCGAACGAGATGCCGTGCCTCATCATCTGGCGCTGCACCCCCTCGCAGGCGTCGAACAGGAGGGTGTCGCCGTGCTTGACCGCGAAGCAGCT
>CAYVQS010000116.1:0-3847 GCA_964453195.1 Microcaldota archaeon
CCGCCCACGGCGATGAGGTTCTCCTTCCGCGTCCTGTCCGACAGTTCCGTGTCGAGGAAATAGAGCGGGTACGAGAATGAGGCATAGTTGCCCAGAAGCGCAGAGACTTCAAGCGCAGAGAATTCGGAGCCGTGCGCCTTGTACGGGCCGTGCGGGTCCGGCGACCCCAGCACGAAGTACCCGGAGAAAAAGCCGTTCTGGACGAAGGGCTCGAAAAACCGCGGCACCGACTTCGACGGCGCGGTGGCAAACTGCTTCCAAGAAGGGTTCAAAACAACTGCGAGGGAACTGGAAAGAGCGCGGTATTTCTTGGCAAGGCCTCCTTTCTGCTGCTCGTAGTCCGCGAACTCGACGAGCCCCGCCTTTTTCAGTTCGCGCACGTGGTAGTACATTGTCTGGCCGGGCATCTTCATTTCCCGCGCCAGGTCCGCAGGATAGCGCGGCTCCTTGGCCAAAAACGAGAGTATGCGCACGCGCTCGGAAGTAAGCGACGAAAACGCGGATGGCTCCACCTCGCGGCAGTCAAGCGCCTTGTTTTCCTTCACCAGCGACAATCTCTCAAAAGGCACGTCATTCAACTCCACAATAACATTATTGCCAAAGTAATACTATTGTGCCCCAACTTGGTTAAAAAACTATTGTTACGGCAATAATAGCCCAATTTGGCGTGCAGCGGGCTTTTAATAGCTAAAACGCCTCAATTTCCTCCTGGCAACAAGGTTGCCGGAAGACGGTTTTGAAAAATGTGCGGAATAGTGGGTTTTGTCGGGACACGGGAGGCGGCGCCGGTGCTGCTTGAAGGCCTCAAGACGCTTGAGTACCGGGGGTACGACTCGGCCGGAGCCGCGACAATCGACGGCGGCAAAATCACGGTTGCTAAGAAAGTCGGCAAAGTGTCGGACCTGGCGCATCAGCTGGAAAAGAGCCTCAAGGGAAGGACGGGAATCGGCCACACGCGGTGGGCGACTACGGGAAGGGTGACGGACGAAAACGCGCACCCGCACACGGACTGCGCCGGACAGGTCGCGGTGGTGCACAACGGCATAATAGAGAACTTCCAGGAGCTTCGGGACGGACTGAAGAGAAACGGGCACGTGTTCAAGTCGGAGACGGACACCGAAGTGCTGGCTCACCTGGTCGAAGAAGAGCTTAGGGGAAAAACCGGGAGCGACGCTTTCCGGCTTTCGGTATGCCACTCGTTGAAGAAGGTCGTCGGCTCGTATGCTTGCCTGTTCCTGTGGGCCGGCGCGCCGGACGAAATAATCGCCGCCAGGGACGGCAGCCCGCTTATTCTGGCAAGCGGAAAAACGGGCGCGATGGCGGCCAGCGACGCGGTCCCGCTCCTTGGGTTTGCGAAAGAAGCGATTGTCCTGCGGGAAAGCGAAGCCGGGGTAATGCGAAAAAACGGGGAAATCGAAATATGGGGGCTTGACGGCGGAAGAAAAGTGCCGGAGAAACTGGCGCTGGACTGGAAGGCCGAGGAAGCGGGCAAGAACGGGTTCTCGCATTTCATGGAGAAGGAAATCGCGGAAGAGCCGGAAATGATTCTCAAGACGCTGGGCCAGGACAGGAAATTGTTCGAGGAAATCGGCGGCGAAATCGTGCGGACCGAGAGGGTGATGTTCGTGGCGTGCGGAACCAGCAGGCACGCGGCGCTGATTGGCAGGTATTTGTTCAACAAGATGGCCGAGAAGTACTGCGACGTCATGATTGGCTCGGAGTTCCAGTACTTTGCCGGCGAAATGGACCGCAAGACGCTCGTGGTGGCGATTTCGCAAAGCGGCGAGACTGCCGACGTGCTGGAAGGCGTCAAGAAGGCTAAAGAGAGGGGCGCGCGGGTGTTTTCGATAGTCAACGTGCCAGGCTCGTCGCTCGACCGGCTTGCGGACAAGTCCATCCGCCTGAACTGCGGGCCGGAAATCGGGGTCGCGGCGACCAAGACTTTCATGAGCCAGCTTGCCGTGTTCTATTTGCTGGCGTTCGCGAGCCTGGGAAAATTCGACGAGGGAAAAAAGAAGCTTGGGGAAATGGCGGGGCTGGTGAAAAAAATCATCGAGGAAAACCGCGGCGCGGCCAAGGAACTTGCCGGCAAAATCAAGTCGAAGGAAGCCGCGTATTTCATCGCGCGCGGAATCAACTTCGCCGCGGCCCTAGAAGGCGCGCTGAAGTTCAAGGAAATCACCTACATCCACGCCGAGGGAATGCCGGCCGGCGAGCTGAAGCACGGCACGCTGGCGCTTGTGAGCGAGGGCACGCCGGTAATCGTCCTCAACCCGAACGACTACACCTACGGCGAGACGCTGGCAAACGCGCTTGAGACCAAGGCGCGGGGGGCGCTTTTGATCGGAGTCAGCGACCGGCAAAACGACGAATACGACGAATGGCTCAGGATTCCGCGCGTGGACGAAATATTCTACCCGTTCCTCTCGGTCGTGCCGCTGCAGCAGCTTGCTTACTACACCGCGGTCGCCAGGGGAAACGACCCCGACCGGCCAAGGAACCTTGCAAAGTCGGTCACGGTGAATTAAACGCGTTGGCGCGGGACTGGAAAACGGCAAATAATTGACGGAGGGGGGAGAAAATGAACACTTACGTAATCATGGCGGGCGGAAAGGGCGAGAGGCTCTGGCCAGTCACCGAAAGCGTTTCCAAGGCAATGGTGCGCGTGCTGGAAAAGCCGCTTTTGGAATGGATTGTCGAAGGAATCTGGAACGACGCCGGGAAAATAGTCCTCGTGGTCGGAAAGAACAGGGACGAAGTGAAGAATCATTTCGACAAGACAAAATACGAGCCGCTGGGAACCGGACACGCCATTTTGCAGGCCGAACAGTTCGTGGAAAACAACTTCGTCACCATAAACGGCGACAACTTCTTCGGCCCAGAGATTTTCCCCATAATGGCCAAGGCCGCCAGGGGCAACAATTTCTTCGCAGTAGGGAAAAAGGTCGGGGACTGCCGGCAGTACGGAGTGTTCAGGGAAAAGGCCGGAAAAGTCGCCGGAATCGAGGAGAAGCCGCAAAAGGCCGGGCCCGGACTGGCGAATTTGAACCTGTTTTTTCTGCCGAAATTCTTTTTCTCGTACCTGAAGAAGCTCAAGAAGAGCGAAAGGGGAGAATACGAGCTGCCCGCCGCGGCCGAACAGTTCGCAAAAGACCACGGCCTGAAACTGGTCGCACACGACGGGTACTGGACCGACGTAGGGTTCTTCTGGAACCACCTTGACGCCAGCGCATATGCCGTGGAAAACTTGGCGAAGAACGAAAAGAGGGCAAAGGTCGAGAAAGGCGCGGCGATTATTGGAAAAGTGTCGATAGGCAAAGGCACAATAGTCAAGACGGGCTCGAGGATAGAGGGCCCGGCCTGGATCGGGGAAAACTGCGTAATCGGGCCCAACGCGTTCATCCGAAAAGGAACGGCAATCGAGAGCGGATGCTTCATAGGTTCGAGCGAGGTCAAGAACTCGGTAATCATGCGCGGCTCGAAAGTGCCGCACTTTTCCTACGTCGGCGACTCCGTGATATGCGAGGACGTCAACTTCGGCGCAGGCTCTAAAGTCGCCAACCTGAGGTTCGACTCCGGGCCAATCAAGGCGGAATTGCCCGGGCGCGGCGCGTTCGAGTCGGGGAAAAACAAGCTCGGGTGCGCGGTCGGAAAAGGCACGCGCATAGGAATAAACGCGGGAATCAACTGCGGCACGCTCATAGGCTCAAAGTGCAGGGTGCTGCCATGCAGCTTCGTAGCCAAAAACATGGACAGCGGCACGACTAACTCTTACGAAAAGTGATTATCTTTTGAGCGCATTCGAGAAAGAGCTGGAAATGTTCAAGGAATACGACGTGCGCGGCAG
>CAYVQS010000117.1:0-3663 GCA_964453195.1 Microcaldota archaeon
GAATTCGTGCGTCGGCGTCGTAGTTTTTCCCTCGCTTGCAAGGCAGCTTGCAGGCGCGCCGTCCGACCCGGCCGCCATCCGTCCCGGCGCGTCGGTGTCGGTGGAAGGCGTGGTTGAAGCGCGCGGCGACCTGATTTCCATAGTTCCCTTGGGGCCGGATTCGATAGAGTACAACTGAGGCGGCCGTGCGCGGGCAGGGCCTTGCGCGGTCCAGCAATTCCCGCGCGTGCGGGGCAACTGCGCGTATGTGGCTTGAACAAGGCGTGGATGAGGAAAAATGCCGGATTTGGCTGCAATCGTTGCCGGGCTGTTCGCCGGCTTTTCCGCGCTCGTGCCGTTCGTGCACGCCAACCTCGTGCTCGCGTTTTCCAATTCCGTTTTCTCTCCGGAGTCCGCCGCGGTGTTCGCCGTGGTCCTGTCGTTCTCCCGCCTTCCGTGGGAGGCGCTGGCGTCGGTGTTCTTCGCAATTCCTTCGCCTGGCCAGAACGCGTCGGTTCTTCCGGCGCACCGCCTCGTCCTCGCGGGCGACGGCCTTGCCGCCCTGCGCACCACGCTTTCCTCGTTCGCGCTCTCCCTTTTCTGCTGCGTGCTTTTGCTTCCCCTTGCGCTTTTCCTCGTCCCGTTCCTTTACTCCGCCCTGCGCCTTGCGGTTCCGTTCATCCTGCTTTGCGTGGTTCTGGTTACAGTGTTTTCCGAGCACTCCCGCAAAAACGCGCTGCTTGGGCTGTTCGTGTTCATGCTCTCCGGAAGCCTGGGCTTTTCCGTGCTCTCGTTTCCCACGGTCAACGAGCCACTTTTTCCCCTTTTGACCGGGCTGTTCGGGTTTTCCTCGCTTTTCCTCGCGGTTTCCGAGAACGAGAGGCCGCCGGCCCAGCGCGACTTGGGGCCGTCGGTTGACAGGAAAATGGTCTTTGCAGGCGTATTGCTCGGGCTTTTTTCCGGGCTGCTTCCCGCGGTGACTCCGGCGTTTTTGGCGTCGGCCGCGCTTTTCTTCTTCGAGGCCGCGCCGCTGCAGTTTCTCTCGCTCAACGCGTCGATAGTTTTTTCCAAGCTCTTCTTCGACTTCGCTGCGGCCGCCACCATCGGCAAGGCGCGGTCCGGCGCCGCGGCGGCAGTGCTTGGCGCCGGCTCCCCTTCGGTTTCGTTCCTGGCAATCCTCCTCGCCCTTGGCGCCGGCGCTTTTTTGCTCCACGCCGCGCTGGTTTTTTCCACCTGCCGGGCGTTTTCAAAAGGTATTTCCTCGCTCAACTCCCGGAACTTCAACCTGGCGCTTTTGGCGTTCCTTTCGGTTTCCGTCCTTTTGGTATCCGGGCCGGTGGGCCTGTTCATTGCCTCGACCGCGGCGTGCGTCGGCCTGCTTCCCGCGCTTTTGAAAATCAGGCGCGCGTATTCCCTGGGCGCCCTCATGGTGCCGACGCTCCTGTATTATTCCGGCCTGAACTACGCCCTGGTTTCGCTGGTGCGTTGAAAAACGGTTTTAATAATGGGCTTCGTAAATGGTTTCATGCGCGGCCAGGTTTCTCTTGAGGCGTTTTTCGCCTTTACCCTGTTCTTACTACTGCTGGGCTGGCTCGCGAACTACCTTGGAGCGTTCTATTCGTCGGTTTCAGACGCGTCCGTGATCCAGGAGCAGATAGTGGCCAAGGACCGTGCCATGCTGGTAAACCGCGTGTGCACGACCAACGCCAGCATCTCTTTTTCGAGGCCGTGCATCTACCGCACCAACACCTCGGCGTTCTACGGCATCAATTCCTCCGGCAACGTCCTCAACGTCTATGCGCCGGACCTGGGCAAGAACTGGTCCGTGCCCACGCTGTGCGACCTCAACACCTCGTTCCTTTCCGAAACCCAGCCGGGCCCCAACTTCGGCAGGCTCAAGTTCGTCGGATGCGACCCCACAGACTCCACTCCTGCGTACTGGTGCATAAGGCGCCAGGCCGACGCCAAGGTATTGATGCTCATAGGTGAATGCGTTTGACTTTCCACAAGCCGCGGGGCCAGCTTTTCAGCATGGACTTCCTCATCGCCATCGTCGTGCTGACCACCATTCTCGGCTTTTCCGTGCACTCGCTCGACCTTGCGCAAAAGAGCCTGGCGTCCTACCGCGCCTACCAGTCCAACGCTGCGCAGACAATCGCAGACTCCAACGCGTCCGTTTCCGCGCTCTTTGCCGCGCCCCAGCACTGCGTCACGCTGCGCGACTCGTCCTCGGTGCTCTCGGACAACTGCTCCAGCAAAACCTATCCCCCAGGCGTTAACACCAAGGACTTTTTCGAGTACTGCGCATCCACCACCGGCAACGTTTTTTCCGGCCGCAGGCTGGTTGCGTGCCCGTCGGGCGCGGCCAGGGCGTGCATATTGGAGGCAAGGACGTGCGAATGACTCCTTCAAGGTCTTTTCAAATGGCCAAAACCAACGAAACAAAGTCGCGTGGCATGGTGTTCACAATCGACGCGCTCTTTTCCCTGGGCCTGTTCGCGGTGGTCGCGCTTTCGTTCGCCGCGTTCTTCCAGTACTCGCCGCACTTCCAGCGCCTGGCCGGCCTGCAGTCGCTTGGGCGGGACTTTCTTTCGCTCAACAACAACGGCTATCCGGTCGACGCTGACGGCTTCCGCGCGCTTACCGGCCTAAAGATTTCGACCTCGTCCTCGGGTGCGCAGTCCGGGGCCGACATCGCGGTGCGTTCAACGCTGTATTCCTATCCCCGGCTGTGCAGGTGCCCGTCGTCGTCCGAGTGCCTGCTGGGCCTCGGCGCCGCGGATTCCAAGGACTGCCTGTCCGCGCAGGAAACGGGCCGCGCCGGTTATTTCTTCAAGAACGAGTCCTGGGTGTACGCTCCATGAAAAAAGGCTTCATTTCGATAATCACGGCCACGCTTGCGGTGATGCTGCTTTTGTTCCTCGTCGGCGTGGTGTTTTCCATGCGGGGCGTGCAGGAAACCGGCACCGCCGACCTGGCGGCCAAGATTGCGTCCGACCACTTCACGGACTCCAAGGCGTTCTACAACGCATCCATCCACGACGCCGCGCTTGACGCCGCGTATTCGACGCGCCAGTGCGGGCTTGGAAACAACTTCTGCACGGCGCTGTCGACGAAGCTGCGGCAGTACCTTGCCAAGTCCTTCACCGACCTGTCGTCGCCGCCGCTTTTGTCGAACTATTCCTCGCCGTTCTCGGAAACCTGCTTGGGCCCGGTGGTGGTGCCGATTGCGGGCGAGAACATGGACGAGTACACGATTTCGGTGCCGCTTTTGGTCGACGTCAACAATTCCCAGGCGGAGTACCGGCGCCAGTCCCTCGCAGTCGGGCTCAAGCTCTATTCCTACTACTCTTCCGCGGTTCCGCGCTTCCACCGGTTCAGGCTGCGCGATTCCTCGGGCAACGAGTTTTACAACCTGAAGTTCGAGTGCCCGTGATTTTCCCGTTTGGCCGCCTTGTTTAGTAAATTTAATAAGTTGCGGCCAGGTAGTTTTTCCATGGCGCACAAGAGGGAAAAGTCTCTTCTCTGGTTCGGGGCCGTGCTTTTTTCCGTCATCATATTATACGCCCTGTTCAGCGTAGCCGCCAAGCCCCAGCAGGCGTTCTCCAGGGACGACGCCGCCAAGTTCGCGCTCGAGGACGCCGCCAAGAGCCGGAACGCCGCGGCCGCCGGGCCCGCGCTGGA
>CAYVQS010000118.1:0-3566 GCA_964453195.1 Microcaldota archaeon
AAGAGGCGCGGCCGTGAGCCACGAAGCCGAGGAGAGGGTGTTGCGCGCGCTGCAGACAAGCGCGCAGCCGTCGCAGACCGCGATTGCGCAGCGCCCCGCGGTGGCACCCGCGCCCGAGCCCGAAAGCGCCGACCAGAAAGAGGCGCTCGAGCGCGCGGTTGCCGAGGTCGTGAGACTGCTGAAGACCGCGCACAACAGCACGCTGGACACCGAGAGGCTGGCGTCGACGCTGGGCACGGACGCCCTTACAATAGAGCGGCTCGGCCAGGTAATGGAGCGGCGCGGCGTAGTCGATTTGATCTATCCCACCAACGTCCTTGCCAAGACCCAGCTCAAGCTCGTGCCGCACGACGAGTACGCCGACCGCGCGCGCACGGGAATTCAGGGCCTGGACGAGCAGCTCGAGGGCGGCTTCGAACGCAGGAGCGTGGTCCTGGTGACCGGCGACAGCGGCGCGGGAAAGTCCACGTTCTGCCTGCAGTTTTTGGTCAACGGCGCCACCAAGTACGGCGAGCCGGGCCTTTACATCACGTTCGAGGAAAAAAAAGAGGACGTCTTCAGGAGAATGAAGCGCTACGGATGGGACTTGGAGAAACTCGAGAAAGAGAACAAGCTGCTCATAATGGAGTACCCGCCTCACGAAATAGAGCGCTTCATTTCCGAGGGGCAGATAATCGAGGACACCATCCACGACATGGGAGCGCGCCGCATAGTAATCGACTCGGTCACTTCGCTAGCGCTTGTTTACGAGAGCGAGTACAAGCGCAGGCAGGGCATTTTGCGCACGCTCGAGACGCTGAAGAAATGGGGATGCACCTCTCTTTTGACCTCTGAAAGCCGCATCACCCCCGAGGGCGACGTCAAGGCGCGCTTTGGGATGTCCTACCTCGTGGACGGGGTAATCTACCTGTACAACATGAGGCGCGGAGACCGGCGCGTGCGCGCGTTCGAAATCCTCAAGCTTCGCGGCACCAACCACTCAAGCGCGCTGTGCCCCCTCGCGCTTGAAAACCAGGGAATCGTGCTCTACCCCAACCAGCCCGTGTTCGGCGACTTCGGCGCCGGCAAGGGCGGCGGGTTCTAGAAAAATTTGCCCGTTTTCTTTTCTCTCAAGGATAGGGCTCGATTACGCGCAGGTCCTCGCTCTGGGCCGGGGCCTTGAGCCTCGAAATCTCCTCACGGAAGCCGCGCACTTTTTCCGCAAGCCCCGCCGCGATGTCGGGGCGCGCGGCGTAGACGTTGACTATTTCCTGCGGGTCGTTCCTCAGGTCGTACAGTTCGTATTCGGGAATCAAGATGTTTTTTCCTGAAAACCACGCCCACCAGTCCGTCTTTTCCTGGAGCGCGTGCGTGGGCCGGTGGATGAGCTTCCAGTCGTTCGTGCGCACCGAGACGTCGAACTCCGTGTAATAGGAGTTGTTGAAATGCTCCAGCCACGACGGCGGGTGCGCCATGCCGAAGTACATGGGCGCGCGCACGGTTCCGTAGAACGAAAGATTGGTGGTCGTCCACGAGGGCGACGCGTTGGCCTTGAACATCGGCGTGCGGCCGTAGAGGCCGTTGAACAGATGCTCTTCCCACAAGGGCGTGCGTTCGGAAAAGACGCATTCCGCCAGCGGCTGCGACCCTCCCTCGGCAAGCGGCCTCAGGCTCCGCCCCTGGGCGAAGGAAAGGGCGCGTATGCCCACGTAGTCGAGAATCGTCGGCGCTACGTCGAGGCCGGCGACCTGAGCCTTGACCCGCTTTGCGGCCACGCCGGGGACGAAGACCACCAAGGGCTCGCGGATCTGGGAGTCCAAAACGTCGGTGTGGCCGACGTAGCCTTTTTCTCCGAAGGCCTCGCCGTGCACGCCGTGGAACACCACGACGGTGTTGTCGAGCAGGCCCTCGCTTTCAAGCAGCTGGAAAAACCCGCCGAGGAACTCGTCCACGGAAAAAATGCCGGCGTCGTACAATGCGTTGAGGTATTCGTAGTCCTTTTCGGAGAACTCAAGATCCTTGTCCGACCCGCCGGGCTCGGCGTAATAACGGTCGTAGTAGAGCTGGCGCAAAAAATACCACGTCGGGAACATTCCGCCCAAAATGCCGTCGTAGTCCTTGGGAAGGAATTTTTTCCGGGCGTTTTCCGAGGCCGCGTAGCCGTAGGGCCAGTGGGCGGAGCCGTCGGCAATCCAGAGGAAAAACTTCTTGTTCGAATGGTTGCGGATCCATTTCGACACCGCGCTCATTTCGGGAAGCCTGCGCTCGCCGGAGACCGAGAGCTGGGAAAATTCGTCGAAGCCCCCTTCAAAGCCCTGCTTGAGCGCCATGTAACCGGTGTATTCGGGCGACGTGGCAATGGCGCCGGTTGCATAGCCGTTTGCCTTGAGGACCTGGGCGAGCGTGCTGGTGCGCGAGTTTTCGGAAAGCGGCGAGACGAACGAAACCATGCCGTTTACCGACGGGTACTGCGACTTGAGAATCGACATCATGCTGACTGGCGTGATGTGGGACTGGACTATGAAGTTTTCGAACAGCGCGGCGTTGCTCGCGAAGCGGTCGAGGTTGGGAGTAGTGTTCTTGGAATAGCCGTAGGCGCCGATGCGGTCGGCGCGCACCGAGTCGAACGAGAGCAGGACGACGTTGCAGTCTTTGCACACTATTCCTTTGGCTTCATCTGCGACGTAAACAGAAGGCGCTTGTGCCGGCGGAGATGGGGAAACTACAGAAACTGTTTGTTGGCCGGAAAAAGCGAGGAAGAGGAAGGAAATGGCCAAAATTGCGGCCAGAATGAAAAGAGGAGCCTTCCAAGGCGCCGCCGTATTTTTCTTCATTTCAACCAGCGCACACATCTCAGCCTGAGCACTGCGAGGCGTAGACCGGCACGCACCCCGTCTGCCACTCGCCGGCCGGGTCGTCGCCCACCTGCTTCAGGTAGGAAAAAAGCTGCTGCCTCAGGTCGTAGGCCTTGGCCGGCATTGCCTGGGCGAGGTTGTTCTTTTCTCCGGGATCGGCGTTCACGTCGTACAGTTCCTCCGCGCCGGATTCCATGGTGTAGATGAACTTCCATCCGTCGGCTTTTCTCAGGCTGCGCTTGTAGGTGTATCTTCGGTAGTCGGTTTGGGAAAACGCGTCAAGCTCCAGGTCATTGCCCTGCATTGCCGGGACGAGCGAGGCGCCGCGCATCTGCTTTTGCACGCCCTGGCTTGCGTTGATGCCGAGGATGTCGAAGAGCGTGGGCATGAGGTCGATGGTGCGGACTTGCTGCTTTATCCGCACGCCCCTTTTTGCGCCGGGGACGTAGATGACAAGCGGCGCGCGGATGAGCTCGTCGTAGAGCGAGAAGCCGTGGTCGAACTTGCCGTGCTCGGCAAGTTCGGTGCCGTGGTCCGAAGTGATGATTACCACCGTGTTGTCAAGCAGGCCGTGTTTTTCGAATTCCGCCATGAACGACGCGAACTTGGCGTCGGCGCGCTGGACTTTCTCGTCGTAGATTGCGCGCCAGAACTCCTCGTCTGCCTGCGAGATGGAGAGGTTGCCGGCGAGGCCGCGCTCCCTCAGCTCCTCGTGCTGCCTGGCGCTGCCGT
>CAYVQS010000119.1:0-3559 GCA_964453195.1 Microcaldota archaeon
TGGCGGGAATGGCGCTTTTGGTGACTTTTATCCAGGTCCTTATCCAGCTCGCCAGCAAACCGGCGTGGGCCGCTTACGACTTTGCGCTTATGGGCTTTACTTTTCTGGTATGCGTGGTTGTTATGGGGCTGTTCTATTTGGCTTATGCCCAAACAAAAGAGGCCTCTGAGTGGTATGGCGGGATTTTGGCTCAGAATTCGGAGTACTTCAGTCTAATCGATTATTTGATGCGCAAAAAAGCGGGGGCGGCTAAGCCATAGCGGGGTAAAACTCCTTCGGGCCCGCCTTTTTTATACTAGGACTTTCTTGATATTTTCGGGGATTGAAAATGCTTGTTGACGTTGTCTGGATGGATGCCGCGGTCTACTTGTCGGTGGCGCTTTACGACCTGATGGTGGCCTATCACTTCATGGTGCGCAAGCCCTATTTCTTCGGCAAGAAGCACGAGGCCGCGTCCCACGCGCACAAAAAGAGCCGCTGATTCAGCGCGTGATTTTCACGTCGCCGTACACTTTCAGCAGTTCCTTCTTTTTCTCGAAATGCTCGCGCACCGGCTTCAATACGTCCGACAATCCCTGCGCGACGCCGGCTTTCAGGTCCGCGGCGTGCAGCTTCCCGCCGATAAAGGCGGTTTCCAATTCCGCGTATGACTGGAACTCGGCGTTTCCGCCGAACTTTTCCGGCCTCTCTATGACGAGCGTTTTGGGGTCCCGGAAGACGACGTATTTTGCGAGTTCGAGAATCGGATTGGCCTCGACTTGCGGCGGGCAATAGGCCTTTGACATTTTCGCGCTTATTTCCTCGGGAGAATCGTGGATGAAAATCGCGGTCCACGGCTTTGACTTGGACATCTTCGACGCCATTACCTGCAGCTCCTTTCCCTCGGCGCCTGCCTCGGATGCCGCCTGTTTTTCAGGCTCGGCAAGTCCGGGCATGATGTGGTGGTGCAGGCACACCGGGGGCTTCCAGCCCATTGCGGGGAACACTTCGCGCGCCAGCATGTGCACTTTTCTCTGGTCCATTCCCGCGTGCGCTATGTCCACGTTCATTGCCTTGATGTCCACCGCCTGCATGGGCGGGTAGAAGTACTGCGCAACTGCCTGGGCCTCGCTTTCCGTCCTGCCCATGATGGACAGGCACCGCGCGTCCCTCTTGAGCGTGACGTGCTGCGAGAACTCTATTACGTTCTTCCAGTAGTCGGGCGTCTTTGCGTACAATTCGGTTCCGCGGATTATCTTGACTTTGGGGCAGAAGAACTTGAACGCTTCCTCGTAGTAGTAGCTTGCCTGGTGCATTTTTTCCCAGGAGCCCTCGAGCTTCTTGTTGATGAAGCCGTGCCAGTCCGCCAGGAACACCGTTGTTTCGCACCCGGCCTGGTGCAGATCGTTGATTTTGTACCCGTTGAACAAAAGCGAGCCGACGTGCAGCAGGCCCGAGATTTCTATTCCGATGTAGTGCACGGGCTTGGCTTTGGTTTCGAAGAGCTGCCTCAGCTCGTCTTCGGAAATCAGCTCTTCGGTCGGCGGCCGCATGGCCAGCCCTATCTTTGTTTCAACGTCCATTTTTCTTCAACCATTATTTTCCGGGCCTTTGGCTTTAAAACAACTCTTTTTTCATCAGCAAAACGGTCTTGTCGTTGAGTTTTCTCTCGAGGGTCCCGAAGTTCTGGAACCCGGCGGCCAGGTACAGGTCCTGGGCGATCTTGTTGTCTTCCGCCACGAATATGAACACGGTCTTTTTTCCTGCGGCCGCGATTTGCTCTAGTGCCTTTTCCAGCAGTTTTTTGCCGGTTCCGCGGCCCCGGCACTCCTCCAGCACTGCGAGCCCGAGAATCTTGGCCTGGTCCTCCAGAAGCTCGTAGTCGACGTAGCCCACGGTGCGGCTTCCCTGCTTGGCGACGAGGTATTTGGTGTTTCCCGAGCCCATCCGCTTGAGGATTTCCTCGAAGTTGAACCCGGTGTAGGGGAAGTATTTTTTCGTCATCACGGTGACGGAGTAGAGCTCCTTTTCCGTGGCCTGGACAATCTCGACGTCCTGGCAGGCGGTTTTCATCGGCTGCGCGCCTCATTCCTGGCAGAGGTTTTTTCCCCTGACGTTTTTCCACGGCTCGCAGGTCGCGCCTATGCTGACTGCGTCCAGCATTTCACGCAGGTTGAGGCCGTTTGACGCGATTACGCCGTCGCTTCTTATGCTCCACGGCTTTCCGAAGAAGTCCGTGACTTTTCCTCCGGCTTCTTCGACCATCAAGCAGCTGGCGGCAATGTCCTGGGGCCGGACGGTGGGCTCGATGTAGCCGTCGGCCTTTCCGCCTGCCACGAGCGACATTCCGAACGACACGCAGCCCAGCGTCCTGATTTTCAGCCTTGTGGCGGCGAGTTTCTGCATCAGCCCCGCCATGCACGTCGTCCGTCTCAGCAGCGAGCCGCACACCAAAAGCGCGTCCTGCAGTCCCTTTTTGCCAGAAACCCCTATCGGGTCGCCGTTGAGGAACGCGCCCTTGCCTTTCTGCACCGTGAAAAGTTGCCCGAACTCGGGGAAGTTTATTGCGCCGAGGACCGGCTTGTCCTTGTATGCAAGCGCGACCGACACGCCGTATATTGGAATGCCGTAGACGAAGTTGTAAGTTCCGTCCAGGGGGTCGACTATCCAGGAAAAGTCGCTTTGCTTGTTGCGCAGCCCGGTCTCTTCCGACTCTATCGAGTGGTCGGGGTAGGCCTTTTCTATCATGGCGATGATTTCGCGCTCGCAGATTCCGTCCGTGTCGGTGACCAGCGTGCCGTCTTCCTTGAGCCGCGCGTTCTTCTTTTCCCTAAAGTCGTGGCTGGCCAGGGCTCCGGCGGTGACCACCATCTTGACCGCTTTTTCCAGCGCGTCGGAAGGGACGTTCAAACCCGTTGTGCCTCCTTTGAATGTTTGAATTGCCCAAAGCCTATAAACCGTTTCGCCAATGCCGGTTGTTTCGCCGGCGCGGCCGTTTTTCCCGGCGCGCTATTGCGAATACTCCGTGCCTTCGGCCCAGTCCATTTCGAAGATTCTTGCGAACTCGGCGGCGACTGCCGCGTCCTCGACGGCCAACGCGGCTTCGCGGTTGAGGAACATGGCGTGCCTGGACCAGTTGACGCTGCCCGCGAGCACTTTTTCTCCGTCGGCCACGGCGAACTTGGAGTGCGTGTTGGCGTACTCCTTCGTCGCCCACTTGACTTGCACGCCTTTTCCTGCGAGGAACTTGGCGGTCTCGTAGTTGGAGTCCACGCGCTGCTCGAGGATTATTCTCACGCGCACTCCCCGGCCGGCTGCTCTTGCCAGCGCGTCCTTGAGCCCGGAGTACGAGAACTGGTAGATTTCGACGTCAAGCGTTTGCCGGGCCGAGTCAACGAAGCTTACGAACTTGGCTTCGCTTCCGGGCGAAAAAAGGGCAACGACTCCCGACTGGTTGACGCAGTGCCGGGGGGCAGTGATTGAAAAAAGGGCCTTTCCCCCGCCGGCTCCGCCGGCGATTGCCATTACAAGCAGCGCGCCCATCGCCGCGCCTGACGCAAAAAGCACTGCCGGCGTTGCA
>CAYVQS010000120.1:0-3544 GCA_964453195.1 Microcaldota archaeon
CGAAGAGAAGGGGCAACTTGAATTATTGTCAAACAGGCTCCTTCACGCGCTTGGGAAGCCCACGAGGCAATGCAGAAGACTGGCACAGGTGGCGAAATCTGGAGTGTGTTTCCACCACGCGGGGATTTGCGACAGGCAGCGTAGGCTGATAGAGGAGGCGTTCAAGAAGCAGAGGGTGCTCAAGGCCATCGTGGCGACGACGACGCTTGCTATGGGAGTGGACTATCCTGCGTCGTGGGTGATTGTGCGGGACCTCAAGCGGTTCGACGGCTCTTTTTCCAATTTCATTCCCGCGCTTGAAGTGCACCAGATGCTCGGAAGGGCGGGGCGGCCGCGGTACGACGACGTGGGAATCGGCGTTTTGGTGACCAACGTTGCGGGAAAGGAGAAAGCGAAGGAGAAATACGTGCTTGGGCCGCTTGAGCACATTTATTCCCAGCTGTCAAGCGAGCCCGTACTTCGGACGCATTGCCTGGGCTTGGTGGCGTCGGGTTATTGCAGTTCGTTCAAGGACTTGTTCGGCTTTTTCGAGACGACGTTCCACGCGTTCCAGTACGGCGACTCGGAGGAGCTGCTTGGCAGGGTGGAATCGGTGGTCGGCGAGTTGCGGGAAATGGACTTTCTGCGGGCCAAGGGCGAACTGCTGGTTGCCACGCCGGTCGGAAGGAGAGTGGCCGAACTCTACCTGGACCCCTTGTCGGCGTTCAAGCTGCAGGAGTTTTCGGAAAAGGCCGAGAAGCGCGGAAAGACGGTTTCGGCGCTTGAGTTTCTTTTGGCGGTGTGCGACTCGGCCGAAATGCGGCCGTATTTGCCGGTGGCGCGGACCGAGGAAAAGGCGCTTTGGGAGGAAATGTACGCGGTCGTGGACGAGACTTCTCTCGAAAAGTGGGAGTACGATGCCGAGGCGCTTGCGAAGTACAAGACCGCCAAGATGCTCAACGCGTGGATAAACGAGGCGTCCGAGGACCAGATTCTGGAGGACTTCAACCTGCCGCCGGGAATCGTGCACGGCAGGATGAGAAACGCCGAATGGCTCGCATATTCGCTGAGGGAATTGGCGATTTTGGAGAACCACATGCACTGCTTCAAGGAAGCCAGGAAGATTGGCCGCCGGCTCAAGAAGGGAATAAAGGAAGAGCTCTTGTCATTGTGCTCGATGCGGGGAATCGGAAGAATCAAGGCCCGCCGCCTGTTCGACGCCGGAATCACGACCCGCGACGAGGCGGAAAGGCTGGCGCCCGAGGAACTGAAGAAAATCACGCGTTCAGACTGACGGTTTTTGGAGAAGGAGCGCATGGAAATCGGAAAGACGCTTTACGTCGTGGACAGGAAGGCTTGGCGGCAGTGGCTTTCCAAGAACTACAAGAGCGAAAAAGAAATTTGGCTGATTTATTACAAGAAGTCCTCGGGCAAGCCGCGGATTCCCTACAACGACGCGGTGGAAGAGGCGCTTTGCTTCGGGTGGATTGACAGCACGGTCAAGTCCATCGACGGCGAAAAGTATGCGCAGCGGTTTACCCCGAGGCGAAGCGGAAGCGTGCTCTCCGACGCCAACAAGGAACGGCTGCGCAAGCTGGTCGCCAACAAGAAAATGACCAGGGCCGGATTGGCCGCGGTTTCCCACGCGTTCAAGGCCGGCGCGCGGGAAAAGTTCGCAATCGCAAAGGACGTCCTGGCCGTGGTCAGGAAAGACAAGGAGGCTTGGAAGAATTTCCAGCGCCTGCCGCAAGGCTATAAGCGGGTGAGAATAGGCTACATTGAGGGCCAGAGGCTGCACTCCAAGCAGGCGTTCCAAAAGAGCCTGGACAACTTCGTCAGGAAGACCGCGAAAAACAAGAAGTTCGGGTTCGTAATGCAATAGCGGCCGGAAGGCGGAAGGCTGCCGGGAGTCATTCCTCTTTTTCGTTGAGCGTGATTTTCTTGGTCATGCCGAACGGAAAAGACTTGACGATTTTCTTGTCTTCAAGCCGCTTGATGGCGCGGTAGGCCTTCACTGCCGAAAAGCCGGTCTTCAAGGCAAGCTGCTTCTGCGTCGCCTCGCCGCCAGAACCTGCGAGCGCGTCGTAGACCGTTTTCTCGTCATCGGTCAGCAACGAGGAAATCACGAACTTTTTCGTGTCGCGGTGCTCTTTTTGCCTCAGGTAACCCAGCAAAACGTAGCCAATCACAAGAAGAAGAATGCCGGTAAAGAGGACCGCCAGCGCCTGGGGCGAAACAACTGACGAAAACGGGTCGGCAGGCGCCCTGAACCGTTCCAGTGGCATCGAGGGCATGCTGTTGTTGGAAAAGTTTCCCCGGACGGCGAAGCGGCCCGGGTTTTCGGGAAAAATGGGCAGGAACTCCTGCCGCCAGATCGCGAAATAGGCGAAGCCAAGGTAGGTTATGACCAGAAAGCCGCCGTAAATCAGCGAAACGTAGGCAAGGAGCCGCAACACCTTCAGGTCCTTGGAATCCTTCAAAATCATTTCAACTCATTACTTATTTCAGGTAATTTCAAGTTACCTATATAGGATTGCACCTGCTTAATACCCTAACGCTTCAGGGGCGACGATGCTTGAAAGAAAACAAACAGAACACACGGCCGGCGACTTCCAGGCCGCCGGTCATTTCGCTGGAGAACGTCTGCAAGGAGTATTCGCTGGGCCAAAGGAAGCTAGTGGTGCTGGATGACCTGTCTTTCTCCGTGCGGCAGGGCGAGTTCGTGTCGATCATGGGGCCTTCGGGAAGCGGCAAGAGCACGGTGCTGCAGATGGTAGGGTGCCTGGACCGGCCCACTTCGGGCCGCGTGCTGATTGATGGCGAGGACGTTTCCCAGCTTTCCTCCGACCGGCTGGCCGAGGTGCGGAGCAGGAAAATCGGCTTCGTGTTCCAGGCATTCAACCTGCTTCCCAGCCTTTCCGCGCTGCAGAACGTCGAGGTCGCGCTTTCCATAAACGAGGTCGGAAAGGAGGAGCGGCGGAAAAAGGCCGAGGCGCTCCTGGAAAAGGTCGGGCTTTCCGGCCGCGCAGGCCACAAGCCCGGCGAACTGAGCGGCGGCGAAAAGCAGCGAGTCGCCATGGCGCGGGCGCTTGCAAACGAGCCCAAGTTCCTGCTTGCCGACGAGCCGACCGGCAACCTGGACTCGAAAAGCGGCGAGGAGGTCATGGAACTCATCCGCCAGCTCTGGAAGAACGGTGCTACGATAGTCATGGTAACGCACGAGCCGGTGGTTGCCGGGTACAGCCAGCGCATAATCCGCATACGCGACGGCAAAGTGGAGTCGGAGGAGTCGCCGGCCGGGCTCTTGAAGAGCGGTTTGAAGGTCAAGTAATGTTTGAAGGACGGTTTTGGCACAGAGGTGTTTTGGAAAATGAAAAAAGCGTTGTTCGCGGTGTTTTTCGTCGTATTGGTGGCGCAGGCTTTCGCCGCGTCGTTCAACCTGACCAAGCAGACCGGGGCGGTCGCGGACTCGGGGTTTTCCGTGACCGACCTGACCCAGACGCCGGACAGGGTCTATCCCGGAGACGATTCGCGCATACGGTTCATGGTCGGGACCACTGACCCG
>CAYVQS010000121.1:0-3522 GCA_964453195.1 Microcaldota archaeon
CGAACTCCTGCCCCGGCGCATAGAACGACATGTTCCCGGCGTTGGAGTCCTGGTAGACCGCAGAGTAGTCCGCGGCAAAGCTCAGCGAAGACGCCAGCACAAGCGCCAGGAACACGTTCTTCAACTTCGTCACTTTGTTTCCGAAATACCTCTTCTTTTCCCCTTTTTACCCTTTCCTGCCAAAGCCTTAAAATCCGCGGCGGGAAAACATTATTCGCAGAAAAGGTGCGTTTCTTGGACTTTGAACAAATAGAATCAGAACTCGTGCAAAGCGCCTCGACCCTGGCCGAAGCCAGCCTCGCCTGCTCCCCGTCTGCAGCCAAGGCCGCGTCAGTCATCTTGTCTTCCCTGAAAAAGGGCGGCAAAGTCCTCATCTTGGGCAACGGCGGCTCGGCTGCCGACGCCCAGCACTTTTCAGCCGAACTCGTCGGCCGCTTCGAAAAAGAACGCAAGCCGCTTTCCGCCGTCGCCCTCTCCACCGACACTTCGCTTCTTACCGCAATTGCCAACGACTACGGCTTCGACCACGTATTTTCCCGCCAGGTCCAAGCCCTGGGCAAAAAAGGCGACGTCCTCGTCGCAATTTCTACAAGCGGCAACTCTGCAAACGTCCTGGAGGCCGCCAAGGCCGCCAAAAAACTCGGCCTGAAAACAATCTGCTTCACCGGCGCGTCGGGCGGAAAGCTGTCTTCCATCTGCGACGTTGCCATCAAGGCCCCGTCTTCGAGGACCTGCCGAATCCAGGAAGTCCACGCCGCCGTAATCCACGCCATCTGCTTTTCCGTAGAGTCTTCGCTAAAGGGTTGAATTGATGGAAAAAGCCGTTTTCCTAGACCGAGATGGTACAATCAACATCGACGTGGGATACATCAACAGCCCCGACGACTTCGAACTCGTTCCCCGCTCGCTCGAGGCGCTCATCCTCCTGCGACACGCCGGCTACAAGCTCTTCATCGTCACCAACCAGTCCGGCATCGCGCGCAAGCTCATTTCCCACTCCCAGCTTTCGGCCGTGCACGACAAGATGGTTTCGCTTCTCTCGCCCCACGGCATTTCCTTCCGCGAAATCTTCTACTGCCCCCACCACCCGGACGAAGAATGCCAGTGCCGCAAGCCGAATCCCCTTTTCGTCCGCCAGGCCGCGCTCAAATACGACCTGGACCTGTCGCGTTCGTGGTTCGTGGGCGACAAGACCGCCGACGTCCAGTGCGGCAAAAACGCCGGCACCCGCGCCATACTCGTCAAGACGGGCTACGGCGGCAACGACAAAAAGCACCCCGCCAAGCCCGACTTTATAGCCGCAGACCTTTACGAGGCCGCGCGGCACATTATTAAGACCCAGGCCTGAAAAATTTTCCGTGACCAAAATGAAGCTCGCGTCGTTCGTCGACAAGTTCAAGGGCAAGAAAATCCTCGTCGCCGGCGACCTCATGGTCGACGAGTACTTCGCTGGCACGGTGTCCCGCATCTCCCCCGAGGCCCCGGTCCCCATAGTCGACGTCAAGAAGCACTTCTTCGTCTGCGGAGGCGCGGCCAACGTAGCGGCCAACGTCTCTTCGCTTGGCGCAACCGCCTTCCTCGCCGGAGTGGTCGGCAAGGACCACGCCGCCTCCCAGCTGCACTGGCTTCTGAAGACCCACGGCATCTCCTCTTCCGGCATCCTCCTCGAAGGCGGCCGCTCGACCACGATCAAGACCCGCGTCATCGCCCACGGCCAGCAGGTCGTGCGCTTCGACCAGGAGCACAAGCACGACATTTCCCAGAAAAGCGAGAAGAAAATAGTGGAATTCCTCGAAAAGCACCTTCCCGACTCCGACGCCGCGGTCATTTCAGACTACGACAAGGGCGTCATCACTCCCGCAATCGCCAACTCGCTCCTCTCGATTTGCCGCGAAAACGGCATTCCAGTCGCCGCCGACTCGAAAAACTTCCTGTTCCTCAAGCTCGAGGGCCTCACCGTGCTCAAGCCCAACGTCTCCGAGCTCCGCCGCGAAACCGGAATCGCCATCGAGGACGACAAGTCCCTCGACGAGGCCGTGCGCGCCTTCCTCGACAACCTCTCGCCCCAGTTCGTGGTAGTCACGCGCGGCGAAAAAGGCATGTCGGTCTACGACTCGCGCGGCAAGCGCACCGACATTCCCGCAGTCGCCGCCGAAGTCTTCGACGTCTCCGGCGCCGGCGACACCGTGCTTTCGGTCCTCTCGCTCGGCCTTGCCGCCGACGCGCCCGTCCTCGACGCCGCGCGCTTGGCCAACTACGCCGCCTCGGTAGTCGTCCGCAAGGTCGGCACCGCGACCGTGTCTCCGGAAGAACTCAAAGAGGCAATCGGCTGATAATTTGGGCAAAGTCGTCTCCATAAAACAACTCGCGCAAATCTCCAAGCGCCTGCGAGCCTCGGGCAAGCGCATAGTTTCCACCAACGGCTGCTTCGACCTGCTCCACCTGGGCCACGTCCGCTCGCTTGCCAAGGCCAAGTCCCTCGGCGACGTCCTGATAGTCGGCGTCAATTCCGACGCCTCGGTCCGCCGCCTCAAGGGCCCGGGCAGGCCAATCAACTCCGCCCGCGCCCGCGCCGAAGTAGTCGCCGCACTCTCTTGCGTCGACTACGTGTCAATCTTCTCCCAGGACGACCCCGTCGCCTTCGTCAAGGCTGCGCATCCATTCGTCCACGCCAAGGGCAGCCACTACGCCGAAGAACAGATGTGCGAAGCGCCCGTAGTCCGGTCGCTTGGCGGCTGCGTCGCCCGCCTCCCCATAGTCCCCGGCTACTCGACCACATCCATAGTCCGGAAACTCTCCTCCCGCTGAACCCACTTCCTCCTTTTCAACCCCTTTGCAAACAAATTTTAATCCCGCCAAGCCTAATCCTCTTTCCCGCACTATTTTCCGGTTGGTTTTCCAATGAAGCTCGACCAAATGAAGCTCGTCGACTACTACGCCGGCGTCCCCCTCTGCCTTTTTCTCTCCACCTTAGGCAAGCTTGCCTCGCTCTTTTCCCCCGTCCTTCTCTTCCGCTCCAAGGACGTCCGCAAAATCCTCGTAATCAAGTTCTGGGGAATCGGCTCCATAGTCAACGCCTCGCCCACTCTGCGCTCCCTGCGTTCTTCCTATCCAAACGCCCGCCTCACCCTCCTCACGCTCTCGCGCAACACTTCGGTCTACGACGAAAACCGCGAACTAGTCGACCGCGTCGTCCACTTCGAAGTCGACAACTTTTCCAAGTTCTCCCTCGCCTTCCTCAAGTTCCTGCTCCACCTCGCCTCCCAGCGCTACGACCTCGTCGTCGACCTCGAATTCTTCTCCCGCTTCTCCGCCGTGGTCACGTTCCTCTCGTTCGCCCCGCGCCGCATAGGCTTCGACTCCCGCAAGGCCTTCAGAAGCGACCTCTATACTTCGGTGGTTCCATACCGCGACAACCAGCACGTCATCGACTCCTTCCTCGACGCAGCAGCAGCCGCCGGCGCCAAGCGCGGCTCCCGCGAACTCTCCAAACCATTCGTCTCCGCCGCCGACCGCGCCCGC
>CAYVQS010000122.1:0-3487 GCA_964453195.1 Microcaldota archaeon
GCTGGCTTTTTCGTTCTCGAAAACCTTCTCGTCGATGACCTTCGGCACTCCGTCGACTCCAAGCGGCGTGACTCCGCCGACGGAATGGCCGGTGATTTGCAGCACTTCGTCGGGCCGGGCAATTCTCTCTATTTTCTGGCCGGCTGTCTTGCCCAGTTTTTCAAGGCTTGCCCGCCTGTCGCCCGGCAATACCGCGAGCACGGGCCCGGATTCGCCGATGAAAAGAATGGTCTTCAGAACCTGGCAGAGTGGGCAGCCGTAGAGCCGTTCCACGTCCTTTGCCGTCCTGGGGGCCTCCGACAATTGGACGAGCTTGAACCCGACGCCGCGGCTCTTGAGAAATTCGGTGCTTTCCACCACTTTTCTTGCCATAAAAACTCTTTTAATTCTCTCTTTGCCTATTATTTGTGCTGATTTTCGAAACTCCAGTTTCGTCAGTATTAACGATTTTCAATAGAGGTGTCAATAACATGGGCAAGAAAGGGCGCGGTCGCGAAAGGCAAGTGACTTGCGAAAAGTGCGGCCGCACCGTGCGCCGCGACAAGGCAGTATTCTACGAAAAGGCGGTTTTCATCAACCCCGTCGAGCGCAGCGAAGTCTACGACACGGAATACTCCAACATTACCCGGCGCGAAGTCGCCTACTGCCCGTCGTGCGGCAAGCACGGCAGGATCTACGAAAAGAAGCAGAAAATCGCCGAGGCGCAACGCGAACGCCTGGCGCAGAAGTCCCAGTTCGGCCCGCGGCCGCCCCGCCCGTTCTACGGCGCCCGGCCCGCAGGAGTGGCCCCAGTCCAGGCAGCGGCGCAGGCCGCAGCGCCGGCCCAGGCAATCCGGCCCGTCCAGGCTCCCGTCCCGGCCGAGGAAAAGAAGGCCGAGGCCGCCGCCGAGAAAGAGGCTGAAGAGGAAATAGCCGAGGAAAAGGTCGCGGAAGAAAAGGCCGCCGAGGAGCAGAAAAAGCCGGCGGAAACCCACCTGGAAAGGCTGCGCCGCGAAGTCCAGGAAGAACAGGAAAACCAGTAGTTTTTTTCGTTTTTTATTTCTCTTTCTTTTTTGTTTGCCGTTTCCTAGCCCGGGGCTGGTCCGCCCAAGTCGCAGTCCTCGTAAGTGTTTTCCGAGCCAATTACTGGTAGTTCGTCCCATAGGACATAGCACCCCGGGGCGGGCGGTTCGGCTACGCTTCCCCGCCGGAGGTTGTTGTCAAGCGTTATGCCGCCGCCCAGCAATGCGCCGGCGCCTTCGAATTCGAGAAACTGGTTGTTTTCGGCCACGACCGAAGCCACGTTATTGACCAGGAGTGAGAAGAACGCGCCGGTAACAGTGTTGCCGGTAATCCGACCCGTCGGGTTGTCGAAGAACTCTATGCCCGTCAAATAAGTGCCGCTTTGCCAGTATCCTCCCTGGATGTAGTTCCCGGTAATGTTGACGTCGTCGGAGGAGAGCGACACGCGGATTCCCCCGCACTCGATTTGGGAGTTGTCGGAAATCTGCAAGTGGTTGGCGCCTTCGACCAGTATTCCGACGTCCCTGAATACGGAAATTCCGCAGTTCTTCACCGTGACGTTGTTCTTGTTCCGGATGACGATTCCGTGCAAGTTTGCGCCCTGGTCCGTTCCGTTGATGTCGTGGCCCGCGCAGTCGAGAACTACGTTGTCGGCGCCTATTTCGAGGCCGTTGCCGGTGCAGCCGATAATGTCGTCCGAAAGCATAATGCTTTCGTTGACGAAGTCCCCGCAAGACGGCGCAGGCGGGGCAGGCGTTGGAGTGGGCGTCGCCTCTTCTTCGACCACGAGCGTGTTGTTGGTTCCCCCGTCCCAGGAGTACGCGTAATTGCCGGGCGCCGAGAACGACGTAGGAAGGGTCTTGAGGGACTCTACCTGCGCCGAAACCACAAGGGTGCCGTTAGGGGCGAATGCCTGGACCGAATGGGCGGACGAGTCGTCGTTGACGAACTCCAGCATTGTCGCGGCCTGGACGTGGTCTTCGGCGCCGCCCGCGCTGGTGCTTGCAAAACTAATCGTCGTGCTGCCTTGGGAGGCCGCCCAGAGGGCGAACCTGGTCTGTTCCTGGTGGGTCTGGAACGACTCGTTGACGCTGCGGCCCCCGGAAGAGGCGGTAGTCCGCAGAATCAGGGCCGAAACCAGGGCCACGAGCAGCACGCCGCTGAGGACCAGGATGTACTCGAAGGCACCCTGGCCCTTCCGTAAAAAGTGCTTTTCAGACACGAAAGGCCACTCCCGCCCCGAATAAAAAACCCGCGCCCAGGGCCCGCCACCAATAGGCTTTTCTTTTTCCCCGCCCAATTTTCTTCCCCGGCCGCCCGGCGCTTCCAAGCCCGCGGCTTTTTATCTTTTTCAAAGCAATATACTGTTCCAATTGTTCCCGCGCCCGTGGGCCCTGCGGGCCCCGAAACTTGAGCGCAACGTTTAAGCCAGTTATTAGCCCATTATTTTATTCCTGTTTCAGGGCCCGTAGTCGAGCGGTTAAGACGCCAGTCTCACAGGCCCTTTTTCGGAAAAAGGTCCATCAAAAACCGAAGAAGGGCGGAGTGCACTGGAGATGCGGGGTTCGATTCCCTGCGGGCCCATTCGTCGCAGGTTTTCTTTCCAGCGGTGCCATCGCCGCTTTCTTTTCGCAAAAGAAAGGGGCAAGGCTTTGATTCCCTGCGGTCCCATTAAAAGTTTTGTCTGCGTTGCTTCTTTTCGGGTTTGGTGTGAATGAATTTTAGCC
Source organism: Microcaldota archaeon (assembly GCA_964453195.1). Taxonomy (GTDB): domain Archaea; phylum Micrarchaeota; class Micrarchaeia; order Norongarragalinales; family CAINOH01; genus CAYVQS01. The sequence goes on from CAYVQS010000122.1 coordinate 2,730, forward strand.
GTTTGAAGCGGGACTTGCCGCTTGTTGCCGGAATTGCCGGGCCCGCGGTTTACGTCCTGGTTTTGGTTGTTTTGGGCGCGCTTTGGGCCAACTACAATCCGGTCAGCCAGAGCATGAGCGAGATTGGCAGCGTTTCGTCGCCTTTCAAAGACGCGATGAACTATTTGGGCTTTTCGCTTCTAGGCGTTTTTATCATGCTTTTTTCGCTTGGCTTCAGGCAACATTTCAAAGAAGGGTTGCAAGCCAAGCTTGCGTTCGCCTGCATTGCCGTTGCCGGCCTGTTCATGTTCCTGGTGGGCTTTTTTCCCTGCGACGCGGGTTGCATAGACGTTACCGAAACGGGAAAAATGCATTCTTTGACCAGCGTCGTTCCCGCGCTGCTTCTTCCTATTGCAGCAATTATTTCCGCGTCAATCTTCGCGCAAGACCGGCGCTTCGGAAAAAAGTGGGGCTATTTCTCCTTCGCGGCAGGCCTCTTATCGATGTCGGCAGGGCCGCTTATGTTCGTTCCCGAAGCATCCGCCTATCTTGGGCTAGTCCAGCGGCTCGGAATCGGCTTTTCCCTGCTTTGGGTGTTCCTCGTTTCAGTCAAGCTGTTTTCCCTGCGCAAATAGCGTTTGCCCGTTCTTCCCCAAAAGCGGACGTTTTTCTTCTTTTCCGTTCCTATGCTATTGTTCTTCTCGTTATCCGGAGATTTAGAGGTTTTCCAACATGGTGATTCTCGACGTCGGCTCGAAGTACCGGTTCGACTCGGACAT
>CAYVQS010000123.1:0-225 GCA_964453195.1 Microcaldota archaeon
GAGCAGGTCCAAAACTTCGCCGCGCTCGCCGCTTTGCAGCAGCACCGCTTCGTCGCCCGAAAACCCGGCTTTTTTCAGCCCGGCTTTAAGCGCGTTGGCAATCGCCTTGTTTGACTCGAGGGCGTCGCTTCCTCCCCTCAAGACTACGGCATTGCCGGACTTGATGCAAAGCGCGGCCGCGTCGGCCGTAACGTTTGGCCGGGACTCAAAGACTATTGCGATTGT
>CAYVQS010000123.1:238-3473 GCA_964453195.1 Microcaldota archaeon
CGCCATTTCCCCAACCCGTTTGGAATTCAGCGCGAGGCGGTCGACTAGCGCGTCCTTCATCCCGCTTTTTTTCGCCGCTTCGACGTCCTTTTCGTTTGCCGCGAGGATTTGCCCCTCGGCGTTCTCGATTTCGCCGGCCATTGCCTCAAGCGCCCCGTCCTTTCTTTCCCTCGGCGCAAGCGCCAAAGCTGCGCCTGCAGCCCTCGCCTTTTCACAGGCGCGGATTACCGTTTCCGACGGCTTTGCTTCTTCGACGGGTGCGTGAATTGCGCAGACTTTTGGGAGGAATTCGGAGGGTTCTTGGCTTGCGAGGAACGTAGTGCCTAACTTTTCGCCGCGGAACAGCGCCGCCAGCGTCCCGTCCGTTTTGCCGTTGGCGACGACCACGGCGATTCCGCTTCCGGCTGCAAGTGCTGCCGCGCGGAGCTTGGAGCCCATTCCTCCGCGGCCGCGGCCGCCTTCGCCCGCCATTTTTTCCACTTGTTCGTCGATCTTTTCGACTAGGGGAACGGGTTTTCCGCCGGTTTTGGCGTCTTGCGCACTTTGGTAGAGGCCGTCCACGTCGGTGAGTATGACGAGGCAGTCCGCTTTTGTCCCGGCGGCGATGAGTGCGGAGAGGTGGTCGTTGTCGTCGAACACTTTCTTGGTTTTCCCCCGCTCTTCCTTTGGAATCATGAGCTCGTTGACCGACACGGTGTCGTTTTCGTTGATTATCGGCACGACTCTCCTGGTGAGGAGGGCGCCGAGCGTGTTGTTGAGGTTGGCAAGCCGGTTCTTGTCGCAAAAGTCGTCCTGGGTCAGCAGCACCTGGCCGGTGACTATGCCGTGGCTGGAGAAGAAGTCGGAATACGCCTGCATAAGGATGCCCTGGCCGACTGCCGCGGCGCCCTGCTGGAGAGGAACCGGCATTTTTTCCAGGTCTTTTCCCGCGAGCTTGAGCCTGCCCCTACCCGCGGCTATGGCCCCGGACGTCACCAGGACGACCTGTTTTCCGGAGGCGTGGAGCTCGGAAATCTCGTTGACCAGGTTGCGCACGCGCGTGAGGTCGAGGAGGCCGTCGGGTGAGGTCAGGACGTTGGTTCCGACCTTGACAACTATTTTTCCGCAGTTCCAGACCGTGTTCATTTCAATCTCATCTCGCATCCGCTAAGTAGGGCGTAGAATTTTTGTTCCGGTTGCAAACTTTCAGTGGAGAAAAAGAAGCTACCTTCCAGGAAGGCAACCAGCTCTCATCTTTTGCACCGTGGAAGCTATTTCCGCGCAGGGTGAATAAAAAATTATGTTTTGGGGCCGGTTCAGAGGATTTTGCCGTTTTTGATAATGGTTTTGCCGTCCACCGTCAGCGTGGGCTTGAGCAGGATGACGTCGGCGTGGATTCCTGCAACGACTTTTCCGCCCATGGTCTTGGAGTTGCCGAAGGCCACGTGGCACGCGCCCAGTATCTTCTCGTCCTGCAGCACTATTCCCACTGGCTTTTTGAACGCCGGGTTGGTGCCGATGCCAAGTTCTGCTACGGACATTACTCCGCCGCTTTTTTTCAGTAATTCTACCAGTTTTTCGCCTTCCTTGTCCCACGACACTATGTTTCCCCGTTCGATCCTGACAACTCCAGGCCGTTTTGGAGTAATGAGTTTTCCGAACGAGTCTATTACCAGGATTCCGCCGCCCTTGTCTTCGTGCGGCGCGCAGGCGATTTCGCCAAATGGGATGTTGGATAATTTTCCCTGCCGGCCCAAGACCCCATCCCATTTCCATTCTCTTCCCTTGACGACCAGTTCCAGCCTTGTTCCCGAAGGGGTTTCGAGTGTTGCTTGCCTGGCGTTCTTCAGTTTCTTGAACAGTTTTCCAATAGTCTCGCTTATTTCGCCTGCGTCGGCCTTCATTGCCTGGACGAACATTTGCTCGGTGATTCCCGGCATGCTGGCCACGCGCACCCCCTTTTTCCGCCGCGCCCACAGGGTCTCCGGCGCGTGGCTTATGCTCTTTTCCGTCGGTGCTACGCACACGTCGCAGTTTCCAAGCGCTTTTCTGGCTTCGGGAATGGGCGCCGAATGTGCGCGGCCGGGGTCGAGGCGGATGATTGTGACTGTAGTGCCTAACTCTTTAGCAGTTTTCTCAAGTGCCCTTGCGATTCTGTTGTTTTTCCTGTCGTCGAGAACGAGGACGCGCTCTGCCTTCCCTATTTTGAAATATTTTTCGAGTAGAACGCGGCTTGCCCTTGCAAGTGCCGTGGCGGAGACCATGGGAGAATCAGCAGGAGAGGATGTAGGTGTTCGTGGCCTTGTCGTCGAGTATGCAGAATCCGATTCTTTCGAACTGGACGCGGTCGCCTTGCGCGAGTTCCTGCGCGGTTATTTCGGCGTACCCGTGCATCACTTCGAGCGAGCCCTCGTTGAACGTCTCGTCGTCGTTAAGCAGGTCCTTTGGCACCAGTATCTTGGCGTGGAGATGCTCGGTTTCCATTGCCGACACCCATTGCACGACGAGCTCGTGCTTTCCGGCGGCGCCGCAGAATTCGCCAACTATCGTCCCGTCTTCCTTCTTCCCGGTCACCTGGACGTTGTACAAGTCCTTGAGCCTAAAGCACGTTTTTTCCCTGAGCTTGTCCGCGTCTGCCTCGGAAACGTAGAATTCCTTGGCAACTGCGATTTTGCGCGTGCCCATTTCCACCGACGGGTGTTTTCTCAGCTCGACTGCGCCGTCGTTGGCGTTGACTACCTCGACCTTGACGGGCCTTGCGACGAAGAACATGTGCGGCGCCTTGTCCTCGAGCATTTTCTTGTTGATTGCAAGCAGCTTGTCGTACGGCGGGTTGCTTTCGACCTTGGAAAGGCCGAAGCCGAGGACGAATTCCCTGATTGCCTCGGGCAGAATCCCGCGCCTCTTGAGGCCCATGAGCGTCGGCAGGCGCGGGTCGTCCCAGCCCATCACTTTTCCCTCGTCAATCAGGGGCTTGAGCAGCCTCTTGGAGACCGGCGCGTTCTTGATTGACAGGCGCGAGAATTCTATCAGCTGCGGCTTGCGCAATTTCAGCTTGTCCAGAATCGTGAAATACAGCTCGTTTCTAAGCTCGTACTCTTTTGACCTCATCGCGTGCGTGACTCCGGTAATCGAGTCTTCTATCGCGACTTCGAAGTCGTAGTTGGGCCAGACGCGGTACTTGTCGCCTTGCCGGTAGTGCGTGGCCGCGATTATGCGGAACAGGACCGGGTCGCGCATCACGGTGTTGAGGCAC
>CAYVQS010000124.1:0-3461 GCA_964453195.1 Microcaldota archaeon
AAGCTTCTTGAACAGCTTCCCGCCCCTCGAAACGAAATAAGTGTTCTTCTCGCGCAGCACGCCGCTTGGCAGGTCGAACTCGTTTTCCGAAATCTCGACGACTTCGAAACCGTCTTTCTCCGTCCGGTCGATTGTTACCGGCTGGAAGTCGCCCTGCGCCGCCTGGCCCAGATAATTGGACACTTCGAGCACCAGCGTCCCGCCGCTTTTCAGCGCGCCGGCCATGCAGCCAAGCGCCTTTTCCGCCTCTTCGTCCGTGGAATTGCAGAGAAATGCGTTGGTCATGCAGATTACGGCGTCGAATTTGGTTCCGAGGGAAAAGTCGCGCATGTCGCCTACGAAGAATTCCGCCCGGGACTTTTTCTCGGCCACCCGCCTCTTGGCGACGTCCACCATCTTCGGCGCGTAGTCGAAGCCCACCGCCGAGTACCCCCGCCTCGCAAGCTCTATTGAGTGTATTCCCGTTCCGCACCCGACGTCGAGCACGGACTTCACTTTGCGGGAGGAGTATCCGTTGAATATTTTTTCCAAGGCGTCGCACTCGTCCCCGATGCTGTCTTCCGACTCGCACAGGTTCTTGCGGTAAAGAGGCTCGTAGAATTCCGCGAGTTCGCCGTAGAGGACGTCCTTTGCCATGTGGGTTTCTGTTAGAATCATTTTTTCATGCTATAAAATGGTTTGCAAGATAAGGAATGGTCTGGCGTGGCGCGCCGTTCGGGGCGAAAGGCCGCGCTTCACTCTTCTTCGGAGAAGTCCGCGGCGTCGTCGTCCCAGTTGTTGGCCCACTCTTCCTCGTAGATTGCCTCTTCAGCGACTTTCCGCGTCCTCTTCGCAGCGGGCTTAGCGGATTTCTGGGCTCTCTTCGCCGGTTTTTTCGCAGTTCTTTTCTGCACCCGTTTCGCCGGCCTCTTCGCCTTTCGCGGAGCCGGCCGCGGTTTCTTCCTCAGTTTTTTGGCCATTTTTCCGGATCCTCCGTTTGTGGGGTTTTATTTCTTGAGATGGACCGTGGTCGTCGGGAACGCCATCTTGATTCCCGCCTTGGCAAACTCCTTCTGGATCTCTTTGCGCACTTCCGACGCAGCGGCGTGCTGGTCCCAGTACGTCTTGACCTTGAAAATCACGGAGAACTCCAGCGCCGACGCCCCGTAATTGGTGAACCTCACCAGGGGCTCGAAGCCCTTGACGATGCTGGCGTCCTTCTTTTCCGCGTTTTTCACGGCCCTGGCCAGCGCGGCCTCTATCTTCTCCGCCGGCGTGCCGTACTCTGCGCCGACGTTTACGGCGACCGCATAGCCCTCGCCGTCAGTCTCGAGGTTGGCGACTATCGAGCTTGCGACCTTGGAATTGGGAATGACGTAGACGAATCCCTGGGGCGCCTTGATTTTCGTGCTGCGCCACCCGATTTCCTGCACGTTGCCCTTTATCTTCGAGTCCTCGGTGTCGAGGGCGACGAAGTCGTCGGCCTTGATGGGCTTGTCGGAAAGCAGGTACATTCCAGCGAAGAAGTTGGACAGCGTGTCCTGCAGCGCGAGGCCGACCGCCAGCGAAGCAACGCCCAAGCCCGCCAAAAGCGGAGAGATTTCTATTCCCAGCCTGTTGAGCAGGATCATCAGCGCGCCGAGGTAGATTGCGATGCGCACTATTTTCCGCGTAATCGGAAAGACGTCCTTGCTTACGTCGATTCTCCTCTTGAGCCGGCTTGTCTCGGGAGTGATGTCGTGGTAGAACCAGTCGATTATGCCGTCGACTATTTCCGCCGCCGCGTGCCCGCCGGCCACTATGAGCGCGAGCACCAAAAGCTCGTCCAGCGTCTTTCCCCCGACCACGGCGCTTGGGGCAACGTAGTTGGAGGCAAAATACAGGCCGAACACGAAGAACACGAGCTTGACCGGCCCGCGGGCCGCCCGGAACACGCGGTCGTCGAACGTGGTCCGGGTCTTGGACAGAAGCGGTTTTACCAGTCTGTCCAAGAGAACTATGAATACGTCGGCCAGCACGATGGACGCGACGACGATTCCGAAGGCGATTGCGGCCTGGGCCAAGTCGAAAGCTCCAAGCACGTCCGCCATTTCGCAGTCCCTGCCCTTATCCTTTTTTCTTGAAGTTCTTGTACGCGTGCGCCGTCTTGGCGTCCTTGGGCAAAAGCTCGTCGACTACCTTGCTCTTTATCTGCCGGCTGTCGATTATGCCCTTCTTGCCGGCATTGGACGCATAGTACTTTACGCGCTCGAGGATTTCGGCGGCGAGCTCGACGGTCCCGCCCGCCTTTACTATGGAGTTTGCTATCTTCCCGGCCGTGAACGGCTCGAGGGCCCCGTTTTTCTTTCTCACTTGCAGGTTCATTTTTTTCCCGGTCTTTTTCTCCTTCAAACTTTGCTTTCTACAACCCTTCCGCCAGTTAAAAGCCTTTTCGTCCCCGGCTACTTGCCGGCAGCCTCTGCAAGCACTTCCCGCAGGCCCTGTTCGAGCCTGACCTTGGGCCGCCAGCCAAGCTTTTTTCCCGCCTTTGCCGTGTCGAAATACCGGTCGTCGGCCAGGGTGTGGACGTGTTCGCGCCGCATGTGCGGCTTGGCACCCTTGAGCCAGGCCTTGAGCTCGGAAACGCGCGCGGCCGCCAGCGCCAGCGCCACGTGCACCGTTTCCCTGGGCGCCGGCACCTTCAACTGCCTGGCGATTTCCTCGTAGCACTCTTTCTGCGTCCGCGCCTCGCCCGCGATTATGAATTCCTCGTTGACTGCCTTGGATTCCAGCGCCCTTGCGAACGCGTCCACCGCGTCTTTGGCGTGGAGGAACGAAATCCTGTTGCTGCCGTCGCCGATGATTTTCATCTTCCCCTCTTTCACGGCGCCGATGACCTGGCCGAACCCCTCGTGGAAGCCCGGCCCGTACACCATGGTCATCCTGAGAATGACGTACGGCACTCCGCTTCGCTTGAGCCTTTTTTCGGCCTCGAGCTTGCTTTCGCCGTAGGCGTTGGCGGGCGTGAACGGGTGCTTTTCGTCAATCGGCAAGTACTTGGGCACTCGGTACACGCTAGTGCTTCCGGCGAACACGAACTTCCTGACCCCGGCCTTCTTGGCCGCGTGCGCCAGCCTCTCGGTGGCCTCGGCGTTGATCCGCATCAGCCGCGCCAGCGGCGCGCCGTAGTCCAGCAGCGCAGCAAGGTGGACGACCTTGTCCACGTTCTCGAACGCCTCTTGCAGCTGGCCGTCGCCCGCAAGCCGGTCGGTTTCCAAATCCGCGGCCACGTACTCGAGTTTTCCCGGCACAGGCTCGCCGAACAAGTCGCGGGCGAACAGCGGGTCGCGCAGCAGCAGCCGCACCGCCTTTCCCCGTCTGAGCAGCTCCTTGACCAAAAGCCGGCCCAGCCTGCCCGTGCCTCCGGTAACCAGCACAAGTTCCCTTTTTTTGCCCTCTTTCGCAGATTTCCTAGCCATATACACTAAACCTTCGATGAGCCG
>CAYVQS010000125.1:0-981 GCA_964453195.1 Microcaldota archaeon
GACCGCATAGAAGAGGAGATAGTTTCGGGCAAGGCGTCGCCAAGGATCCTGCACCGGCTGCTCCTGCTCAAGAGGCGCGCCGCCAACCTGCGGAGAATCACCTGGCCCATGCGGGACCTGGCCAACAGCCTGGCGCGGGGCGAAAGCAACTACATTTCCGAAAAGAACCTCATCTACTTCCGCGACATCCACGACCACCTCGTCAGGATAGTCGAGCAGGTGGACGTGACGCGGGACATGATTTCCACCACCATGGAGGCCTACCTTTCCGTCGTGTCGAACAACCTGAACGTGGCGATGAAGAAGCTGACGGCAATCGCGACAATACTGTTCGTGCCCGCGCTCATCGCCGGCGTCTACGGAATGAACTTCAAGTACATGCCGGAACTCGGATGGGAACACGGGTATTATTTCGCGCTTGGCGCCATGGCCGTGGTGACCGGCGGCCTCTACTTGTACTTCAAGCAGCGCGAATGGCTCTGATTTTTCAACCCGCAACAAAAAGGCAATACCCCCCGACGCTCCGCGCCAAGTGTTAAAAGGTGTTATTAAAGCAATAAAGTATTTATAGTATGGGAGGGTATAGAATATAGGTGAAACGCTTATGAAAAGAATCGTCGAGCCGGTCAGGGGCGTCCTGAACCGGGCCAAGAGGGTCGGCGTCACGCGGCAGTTTGCGACCGACCACAAACGGGATTTGATTATTCACAACATCGGCGAGCCTGTGGCCGAAACGGTCACGGCCATCAACAAGGCGGACGTTTCGAACCTCAAATATACCGGCATAGTAAAGAAAGAGGCCGGCGGCAGGACGGTGCTAATGGCGCACGGCATTGTCCCCGGCCCCGTGGGCGAACACGCCGAACTCGTGCGCGCGCTGGCGCAGGTAAAGGAAGCGTTCGAGAAGGCTGGCGCGGGCCATTATACGACCGGCGCGGTCTCCACTTATTCTGCCAATGAAATAAAGACCAGGCTAGCCAA
>CAYVQS010000125.1:991-3451 GCA_964453195.1 Microcaldota archaeon
GACCCGGACGCGGGACCATTACGAGGAACTGCTGTCGAGGATTCCCGAGCTTAACAGGAGCGGAACGCACGCACACGTGGTGACGCTTCATTTTTCCGCCCCGGCAAACACGGCAGCCGCCAAAGCCGTGGAACGCACGCTGAAAAGCTGGCAGGCTAGTTCGCGGATAAAGCGCGGCGGGCCGGAAATAGGCAAGCATTCCGTAGTCTAGCCTGAAAAAGAAAATAGAAAAAAAGAAAGAAGAATCCGGATTTAGTCCATGAAGTCGCGGGCGGTGGGGGCGACTTCGGGCTCGCCCTTGCGCTTGCGGATCTGCACGACTATCGTGGACTGCAGGTTCGACGGCACCTTCTCGTACCCGGCGTATTCCGTGTACCAGATGGCGCGGCCCTGCGAGGCTCCGCGGATGTCGCTTGCGAATCCGAACATGTCTGCGACCGGCACCTTGGCGTGCACCGTGACGGTGTCGCCTTCCTGGTCGATTGACTCGACCTGGCCGCGCCTGCCCTGGACCTGGTTGATTATCGAGCTCATGTACTGGCTAGGCGCGCTTACAAGCAGCTTCTGCTTGGGCTCGAGGAGCGCGGGCTGCGCCTGCAAGATGCCGGCGTAGATCGGGCGGCGGACTGCCGGGAACAGCTGCGCGGGGCCGCGGTGCGCGGGGTCCACGTGGATGGTGGCGTCCGTCAGCTTGACCTTGATGCCCGTGCACTTGGACTTGGACATCGGGCCCTCCTTCATTGCCTGCGTGAAGGCGTCGACCAGCAGTTCGCGGATGTCCTGCAGGCCCTGCACTCCCTTGGAGACGTCGACGAAGACGTTGTTGTTGTAGACCTTCATGATGTTCTTGGCTTCGTCGCGCGGCAGGCCGGCGTCGATGAACTGGGTCTGCAGCTCCTTGCCCTTGGCGGTCTCGGAAATGGTGCCTTCGAGGAGCGCCTTCTGCACGGACTCCTCCAGCGGCTCGACCTCGAACTTGAACTTGTTGTGCTTGTTCGGCGACTTGCCCTCGATTTCGGGGCCCTTGCCGAATATGGTCTCGTTGTAGACGACGATGGGCGGCGAAGTCACTATTTCGACCCCGCGTTCCTTCGTAATCTTGTACTCCATGATTTCAAGGTGCAACTCTCCCATTCCCGAAATCAGGTGCTCGCCCGTGTCGTGGTTGATTTCGACCTTGAACGTCGGGTCCTCCTTGGTCAAGGACTGCAGCACTTCGATGAGCTTGACGAGGTGCTGGGGGTTCTTTGCCTCGATGGACTTGGTGACCACGGGCAGCGAGTGGTGCTTGATTTTTTCGAACGGCGGAATCTCGCCCTCGGACACCGTTTCGCCTGCGAAGACTTCCTGCATTCCCACGAGCGCGACGATGTTGCCCGCGGGGACTTCGTCGATGATGACGCGGTCGGGGCCCATGTAGACCGCGACCTGCTGGAGCTTCTCGGTCTTGTACTTGGAGGCAAGGTAAAGCTCGGTGCCCTTGCGCAGGGTGCCCGAATAGAGCCTTCCGACGGCGACTTCGCCGGCGTGGGGGTCCATCTGGATTGCGGTAACCATGAAGCACGCCTTGCCGTTGGGGTCGGCGTTTATCATGGCCTTGCCGTGCTCGGACTCCAGGTCGCCGTGCCAGATGACCGGAATGCGGTACTTCTGCGCTTCGAGGGGATTGGGCAGGTGCGTGATGACCATTTCGAGGATGACGTCGCCAAGCGGCGCCTTCTTCTGCAGGTCCTTGTGCTCTCCCTGCGCGCAGGCAGTGTAGATATTGTCGAACGTGATTCCCGTCTTCTTCATGATGGGGGCGGAAACGGCCCACTTGTTGAACGCCGTGCCGAAGGCGACCGAGCCCTTGGCCACGTCGACCTGCCACGCCTGCTTGTACTCGGCGGGCGCGGTTTCCTCGATGAGCTTGTTGATTCCCGTGATGATCTTCAAAAAGCGCATCTGCATGCCCTTGGAGTCGAGCTTGAGCTCGTTGATCATGCGGTCGATCTTGTTGATGAACAGGACGGGCTTGACCTTCTCCTTGAGCGCCTGGCGCAGCACGGTCTCGGTCTGGGGCATGATTCCCTCGACGCAGTCCACGACGAGGATGACGCCGTCGACGGCGCGCATGGCGCGCGTGACGTGTCCTCCGAAGTCCACGTGGCCCGGAGTGTCGATGAGGTTGATCAGGTAGTCCTCGTTCTCGTACTTGAAGGAAATCGAGATGTTGGCGGCCTTAATCGTGATGCCGCGCGCCTGTTCCTGCTCGTCGTAGTCCAGCACGCGCTGGGCGCCTGCCAGGTCTTCGGAAATGAGTCCGGCGCGCGCGACGAGGGTGTCGGAAAGCGTGGTCTTGCCGTGGTCGACGTGGGCGACTATGCCCATGTTGCGGATGTTCTTGCGGTTGCTCATCAGCTTAGTGACGTGCTCGACGACTACTTCTTTTCTTGCCATGGAAAAATCACCGATTTTCTA
>CAYVQS010000126.1:0-3445 GCA_964453195.1 Microcaldota archaeon
GTTCTCGGTGGTTTCAAGTATCCTCAGCTCCCACGGAATCAGGCTGGCGTTCCTCACGTCCGTCCTGATGTTCCACTGCCGGTCGCCAAGCACTTTCTGCAGGTCGAGGCCGGACCGGATTTGCACGCCGTTGACTTCGCGGATGGTTTCCCCGGGCTGGAAGGCGCCGAACGCGGCCGACGTGTTGGACACCGCGGTGATGCTGATTCCGCCGGCCGCCAGGGGATACGCCGCCGTCACTAATAGCGCCAGGGCGAGGAAGACGAACACGGTGTAGAAATTGGACGCGCTTCCGGCGACGAGAATTCTCCTCTTGCTTTTCAGCGGAAAGTCCTTGAGCTTTTCCTCGTCCGGCTCGACGAACGCGCCGATGGGGATGAACCCGAAGAAAATCGCGCCCGACGAGGTCACGGGCATTTTCTCGGCGTAGCACAGGATGCCGTGCGCCAGTTCGTGCACCGCGGCCGCGACCAGCAGCGCCACTATCCATTCTATGGGGACCGTGACCCCGGGGATTATGAGCTGGACCCCGGCCGGCGCCGCGGGCACGGTGAGTATCGCGAACGCCTGCAGGGCGAGAAATACTATTCCTTGGAGGAACAGCCCTCCCGCAAGGCCGAGGCCGAGGAAGAGTTCGGGCGCCATTTTTCCCGCGCCGCCGCCGGCCATTCCCGCGATTATCCAGAAGCACGCAAGCGAAGCGAAGGCGTGCGCCAGGTACTTTGCCCGGTTGTTGCCGAAGAGCCTGTAGGCGTAAAGCAGCCCGAAGCCCGCGGTCATTCCGAAGTCGGCAAGTTCCCGCACTTCGCGCGTGTGCTTTTCGCCGAAATATTTCATCAGGCCGAACCCGGATTTTCCGCGCAGCAGGATGGTGCCGTAATACCCCTCGGCGCCGGAGACCTGCTTTATCGCCCATCCCGTCAGGCCCAAAAGCACGGCTGCGAACGCGAATTTGGCCGCGTCGGACTGGTCCGACAGCACGAGCCAGGAAAAAATAGTCATCGACGCCGCGACTATTGCCGCGACCGACGCCTTAGAGTTGAAGTCCTTCATTTCAAAACCGGGATTTGGATTATTGGGCGATGAGTCATTTCTTGGGTTTTATTTGGACAATGTCGGCCAGCGTCAGTGCGCGCTTGGCGCCCGGCGCCTTGGCCTTGGTTTCCTCGCCTTCCCCGCGCTCTTCCAGCAGCGCAATGTTCAGCTCCTTTTCGAGCTTGCGCGCGGTCTTTTCCACGGGCTTGATTTTCTCCTCTTCCAGGTGCACAAGCTCGTTCTTGGTGATGAAAATCTTGGCCGCCAGGTCCTCGACCCGCATCCCCATTTTTTCGCGGCTGCGCCTGATCTTCTCGCCGTAGCCGTCGACGGGAAATATTTCCTTCAACGGCGCCGCCGGCGCCAGCCTCGTTCCCGCGGGCGTCTTTCCCTTGAGGGCCGGGGGCTTGGCGACTTCCTTTCCGTACCGGCTGCAGTTGGCGCACACCGGCACCCGGGCGCCTTCTACAAGGGCCTCGGTGTCGGCGGGTCGGCCGCAAATGTGGCATTCGTCCATGTGAGTCTTTTCCTTTTCGCTTCAAAAACAGGGAACTTCTTATGCGCGCATCAATTATAAAACACCGTTTCTTTTATTTACTCCGGATTTGCAAGGCGGCGGAAAATGGGCGCGGAAATAGGCGGGATACTGGAAAAGAACCCGGTTTCCCTCGACGAACTGGGCGGGGCAATAGCGGTCGACGCCTACAACGTGCTCTACCAGTTCCTCTCCATCATCCGGCAGAAGGACGGCACCCCGCTGCTTAACAGCCGCGGCGAAGTCACTTCCCATCTTTCCGGACTCTTTTACCGAACCTGCAGCTTGCTCGAAAAGGGCATTTCGCCGGCCTACGTCTTCGACGGCAAGCCATCCTTATTGAAGGCCGAGACAATCGAGGAGCGCTCGGCCCGCAAGCAGTCCGCGCTGGAAAAATTCAAGGCCGCCCAGGCCGCGGGCGACGAGGACGAGATGAAAATTTACGCTTCGCAGACCACGCGCCTGACGGGCGAAATGGTGGCGCAGTCCAAGCGGCTTTTGGAACTAATGGGCGTTCCCATCGTCCAGGCCAAAAGCGAGGGCGAGGCTCAGTGCAGCCACATGGCCAAGCAGGGCATAGTCTTCGCCGCGGCGTCGCAGGACTTCGACTCGCTCCTCTTCGGCTCGCCAGTCTTAATCCGCAACCTGACTCTCGCGGACCGCCGCAAGCTTCCGCGCCGCAACACCTACGTCGACGTGGTCCCCGAACGATATGACCTTGCCGAAAACCTGTCGCGCCTGGGCCTTTCCCAGCAGCAGCTGGTATGGATTGGCATCTTGTCGGGCACGGACTTCGACAAGGGCGTGTACGGCTTCGGCGCGAAGAAGGCTCTGAAAATCGTCAAGGAGCATTCGGGTTCCTTCGAGGACGTTCTTGCGGCAATCCGCGGAAAATCCGGCGAAGACGCGGTCGCCGAACTTTCGGACTGGCGCGAAATCGAACAGCTCTTCCTCCGGCCCAACGTCTTCGACGTCCGGCCAGAAGACATCAAGCCCGGGCCGCTTCAGCGCGAGGCCCTCGTTTCCTTCATGGTGGAAGAGCACGACTTTTCCGCCGAGCGCGTGCAGGCCGCGCTTGGCCGCGCCTTCGCGCAGCCCGCGGACTCCAAGCAGCAGGGTCTTTCGAAATGGATTTGAATTCAAAAAGGGCGCAGGGCGCGTTCGAGTATATTTTGATTATCGGCGGCGTTCTCCTCGTGGTGATGGTCGCGGTCCTCATGCTGCGGGGCCAGCTCTTCGGTGTTTCCTCGGGCGTTAACCAGTCTACCGGAATACTGCACGAGCTTACCAGTTACGCGTATTTGGTGCCCGCTTCTTCGCTTGCGGTGAATTCTCCCGACCGGCCGGCAGTGGCAATTGCGGTTGGCGAAGTGGTGCGGTTCTACAACCCTGATTCGGTTGCCCACCAGCTCACTCTGGGCGCGGTTTCCACCGGCCAGGTGCTTTACGACTCGGCGCTCGCGTCGGGGCAGAACTATTCTTTCCAGCCGCCTTCGCCCGGCAATTACTTCTACTACTACGACTCGGCAAGCGCGAACAACGGCACCATATCGGTGCTTGGCGGCGGGGGCGCGGTCGCGTTTTCCTGCGGCAACCTTTCCCAGCCCAACGCCGCGTATCAGTTGAACCAGTCGCTCTCCTCTTCGGGCACCTGCTTTGCCATAACCGGGGAAAACGTTTCCATCGACTGCGCCGGCGCGTCCCTTAGCGGCTCCGGAACCGGCTACGGCGTTTTTTCCTCGTCGAACGGAACCGTGCTGCGCAACTGCAACATTTCCGGCTTTCAGGCCGCAGCCTATCTGCAGGGCGACCGCGCCTTTGTGTCCGCAGTCGAAGCCGGTTTGAACGCCGACGGCATAGTGCTTTACCAGTCGG
>CAYVQS010000127.1:0-3440 GCA_964453195.1 Microcaldota archaeon
GTTCGTCGTGCTCTACATCCACTACGGCCCGTTTGGGAACCTGGGCGGAAGCGAGTTCCCCCACCTGTTCGCCCGGGAAATCGGCGCCAAATACGGCTGCCCCGGCTTCGTGTTCCACGCCACCGCCAACCACGACTTCAACCCCGTTTTCTCGTCGAGCCACTCCCACATCCAGGCCGAAATCGACCGGCAAATCGACGCCAGCGCGGATTCCGCAGGCGCGTCCACCGCGTCCTTCGTGTCCGGCCGCAAGGGAATGTCGTCGGCCTTCGGCCTGTCGTTCGGCGACCGCCGCAAGTCCGCGTTCGTCTCGCTCAGCCGCGCCCCCGCAAGCTCGGAGGACATCGACCTTGGCATCGGCCTTGCCTTCAAGGAAAAGGTGCGGAGCCAGGGCTTCGAAGACGCCGTAGTGGTCGACCGCCACAACGCCAAGACCAGCGGCAGGCTCATCGAACTGGGCACCAAGGCGTTCTTCGAATACGACGAGGCCATCGAGTCCATGCGGCTTTCCCAGCAGGGCAGGCTGAAAATGGGCGTCGCCGAAAACCGGCTCCATCCCTACACCCCCGACCAGGGAATCGCCAAGGCCGGGCTCAAGGCCGCGGTGTTCGAAATCTCCGGCCGCCGCGCCTGCATCCTCCTGTTCGACGCCAACAACGCGCTTCCAAGTTTCCGCGCCCACGTGCTCGAAGGCCTCAAGTCCTACGGCTTCGACTTCGTCGACGTCTTCACCACGGACTCCCACGCGGTCAACTCAGTCAACGGCGTCCACAACCCCCTGGGCGAAAAAATAAGCGCCAGCAAGCTCCTGCCCGAAATCCGCAAGACCATCGACGCCGCGCTCGAAGACATCGGGCCGGTCCAGGCGGTAATGTCGACTGGCCGCATCCGCCTCCGCGTCCTCGGCGAAAAACGCGCCTCCGAGCTTTTGTCCACGGTCAACGCCATAGTCGCCGTGCTCAAGCTCGTCGCGCCATTCATCCTAATAAGTTCGCTCGCCCTCGCGTTCGGCCTCCTCCTGTTCCTCGGAAAGACCCTAGTATGAAAAAGGTGTTAACTTGAAAGTTGCCTGGACAAGCGACACGTTCGAACAAAACAACGGCATCGCCGTCTACCTGCACTCCATGATGCCGCACGTCTCCAAGCGCGCCGACGTCACGCTGTACACCGGCCAGGTCCACGCCCAGTATCCTTTCAAGGTCGTCTCCGTCCCCCACTTCTCCTATCCCGTGATTCCCGCCTACGACATCATGATGCCGCTTAACCTGAAAATCGACGCCGACGTCATCCACAACCACACGCCGTTCTCCATGGGCCTGTACGCCGCGCTCTCCAACAAGAAAAAGGTAGTCACCGCGCACTTTTTGCCCTACCACTTTCTGGAATGGGCTTTTGGCTCCAAGCAGCCCGGGCCAATCGTCGACGCCTTCTGGGCGTACGAGTCCTGGCTCCTCAACAAGTTCGACAAGGTCGTCTGCATGACCCACGAGGGCAAGAAACTCTTCCAGTCCAAAGGCGTGAAAAGGCCCATCGAAGTAGTCCCCAACGGCATGGATTTGGCGCAGTACAAGACCGCAGACCCCGCCCTCTTCGCAAAAACCTACGGCGCCAAAAAGCCCTACGCCCTGTTCATCGGCCGCGCCGACGCCTCCAAGCGGCCCCAGTGGTTCATCGAAGCCGCGAAAAAGCTGCCCAAGCGCAACTTCGTGTTCGTCGGCTTCGGCGGCATGCTTCCCCAGCTCGAGCGGCCAAAGAACGTCCTGTTCGTAGAGAAAAAACTTTCCCGGCCCGAACTCATGTCGGCCTTCGCCGGGGCAGCAATGGCGGTAATGCCGTCGGAGGTCGAGACCGAGGGCCTCGTCGCCCAGGAAGGAATGGCAGTAGGCACGCCCGCCCTCATCTCCGACAACCCCATCCTCAAGGAAGTGGTGGGCAAAGCGGGCTTCTCGTGCAAGAACCCGGAAGAAATCGCCCAGCGCGCCGAACAAATCTTCTCCGACGCCGGCTTGCGCGCTGAACTCAAGGCCCGCTGCAAGCAGGAAATCGAAAAGCGCAGAATCGAGCACTCGGCCGACAAGCTCGCCAAAATCTACGACACGCTCTAGGCCGCGAAATCCTCGAGTTCATAACCCGCAGACCGTTGGTGTTTTTGTCATCGAACCGTTCGTTGCTTAGGCGGAACTTTTCTGGTGGGCCTTGTAGCCCAGGTTCCGTTCGGTTGTTCTTTCAGTCCCGCTTTCCGATAGGTTTGCTTATACTGCCGTATCTGCCGCGCGTATTCCCCGTCTGATGCCAGAGGGGCGCACATCATAAGAAATCTTCCCGGCATTTCGCCTACGACGCGCCAGTCCCGCTCCTTGGCGTAGTTGACGACTCGTTTTACCAAGTGCACGCGCCAGTTTTCCCCCAGCGCTTCGCTTAGTTTCCTGTACTGTTCCTGGTGCTTCCGGTGTGCTTCAGACCCTGGAACGGGTCCGTTCGCCCCCTGGACGTTGGTTATTCTGATAGTAGGGGTAGTGCCAGTGTAGTGGAAATATCCACCGACCGTTGCAATCCGGCATCCCTTTGCGTTTTTTACCTCTATTGCAAGGGGGGCGTCTCCTCCCAAATGGGCATGGGCACAAAAGCCCAGCGTGAAGTCTCCCACTTTTTCCGGCTCTTTTTTCGTCAATACGTCTTCTATGCGCGCGTGCAGGTCGAAGGACCGTGCTATGTCCTTCTTAGGCAGTCTAGTTTGGTTTATTAGCCCCAAGTAATCCCTCGAAAAATATACGCGCCAGCCGTTCTCGCTCGGGCGCAGCGGTTTCCGGTCTTGTGGCATGTTTTCAACTCAGCTAGTTCTCGTTACCACTATACCTGTATTTTCGGGCTTAAAAATCGCGCACTCCTTGGAGGCGGATGGGCCTAGATTCCCATTATCTTCTTGGCCTTGTCGTAGTCCGACACTTTCAGCGCGAAGACGGATTCTCTTCCTTCCTTGTTGAGGAGGAAGACGTTTTCTATGCCTATCTTGGCGTCGGCAAGCGACCGCGTGGCCTTGGCCAGCTCGCCGGGCCGGTCCACGAACCGCACCACGAGCACGTCGGCGCCCACGGGCTTGAAGCCAGCCTTGGAAAGCACCTGTTCCGCCCGCTTTTCCTGGTTGGTGACTATGCGTATGATTGCCGCCCTGCCGCTGGTCTCGACGCTCACCGAGTCGATGTTGACGTTCTTCTCCGCGAGGGCCTGGGAAACGTCGGCCAACAGGCCGATGCGGTCCTTGGACACAATGGTAATTTCCTTCATAGGATTTGCCACCCAAAACAAGGAATGCAGCCGCCCCTATTTAAACCGTTTTTTGCGGCCCGCCCGTTGTAAATATTTCCCGGGACAGTCCCAAGGCGCACGCTTGTTGCCGGTAACATATGCGGCCGCCAGCCCGAATGGGGCGCGCCTCACTT
>CAYVQS010000128.1:0-3415 GCA_964453195.1 Microcaldota archaeon
TGATGCTTTTTCTTTTGGTAAAAGAAAAAGGTCACCACGGCTACCCCATGGCCCCAGGTGCGAGGCGTTCAAGCCTTGCCTTTTCTTAAAATTAAAAAATTAAAAGCGGGGGTAGGGCAGGATTTCGTCTATGAGCTCTTCCTGTGCGAGGAACATTCTGCGGCAGCAGTAGCGCGAAATGCCGAGTTCGTCCAAGGCCTTTGCCTGGCTCTCGCCTTTCGCGACTTTCTGCTTGTACTCGTCGTAGTGTTCGGCTACGGGGTTTCCGCAGGTCCAGCACCTTACCGGAATCAACATGTCGTTCAGTCCTCCAGAAGCGAATTTACCTGTACGATTTCGTGAATCTTGCGCGTGCCTTGGGGCCCTTGAATTTCTTGGGCTCGACGCGGCGCGGGTCCTCGACAAGCAGCGAGCGGTCGAATTCCAGCATCTTGGCGCGCAGGTCCTCGTCCTTCGAGTACTCGACGATTGCCTTTGCGATTGCCGTGCGGCAGGCCTGGGCCTGTCCCATTGTTCCGCCGCCGTTGACTATGACTTCGATGTCGACCTGCGAGGCGCCGGGGAAGAACCTGATGGGTTCGGCGATGACCTGCTTGACGAAGGGCGAGTTGACGGTGCTGAGCAGGGCGCCGTTGAAGCGGACTTTGCCAGTGCCCTTCTTTATCGAGGCGCGCGCCACGGCTTCTTTTCGCTTGCCGCGCGCGACTATTCCGGTCTTTTTCTTTCCAGTTTTCTTAGCCATTTTTAAAAGTCACCTTTTTACGCCGTTTTCCAGCCGAGGGCCTGGCAGATTTCCAGGACCGACACGTACTTGCACCTGAGTTTGGAGGCGGTTGCCTTGAATTTTTCGGCCTTTCCCGCGTATTCCGCGGGCACGCCGATGAACGTCTTGAGGTTCCTGAGCGCAACGTCGCGGCGCGAAGTCTTCTTGGGCAGCATGCCGGACATGAGCTTTTTCAGGAACATGTCGGGCCGGCGCGGCCACTTGGCGGCCTTTTCGGGGTCGGCCTTCTGCGTCATCTGCCTGCGCTTGTAGTAGACGTTGGTGACGCGGGTGGCGGGGCCTGAAATTATGGCCTTTTCCGCGTTGACTATGACGACCTGTTCGCCGGCGAGCAGCTTTTTGGCCGCGAATGCCGCGAGCCTTCCCGCAATGGCTTCCGAAGCGTCGATAATGACCATTTTGCAAAACACCTCAGACGATTACGCGGACGCCCGAACCCTTGGGGTTGGCTTCCGCGGCTTCTTTTATGGCGACGGCCTTTCCGCCGGCTTTTACGATTTTCTGCGCGGCGGAGCCGCTGAACGACTGTGCCGCCACGGTGATTTTCTTGGAAACGTTTCCTATTCCCAGCACCTTGCCGGGCACGACGGCGGTTTCGCCGTCCTTGCAGTGCTTGTCCAGTTCGTAAAGGTTGACCTGGGGCTTCTTGCGGCGGGGCATGCAGAGCCTTTCCGCGACGTCCTTCCACACCGGCGCCTTGTTCTTGGTCGCCGTCTTTTCGAGGAAAACCACGAGCTGCGTAACTTGCGGGTTTTCGGGGCCTCTTTTCACCATTTTTACATCAACTCTTTCCATTCCGCTCGCCGGTTTCCCGGCTGCTGGCCCGAAAACCGGGCCATGGAACGTTTTTTCTTCTTATGCAGGGGAAGGGATTTGGACCCTCGCACTCCTAAGAGACAGGTACCTCAAACCTGCGCATTTGACCAGGCTCTGCCACCCCTGCGTTTTTCAATCGTTCATTTGTTCCAGTTTTTTCTCCGCTTCTTCGTCGGAAATTCCGTCGAAGATTATTTCCTTTTCGCGTGACTTGGCGCCTTTCGCGAGGCGCGCCTTTGCGCCAATCGCGTCGGACAAAAGCGCCAGCAATTTCTTGTTGGCTTTTCCGCCCCAAGCCTGCGCGGGGATTCGCGCGACCCACGCCTCTCCTTCTTTTTTGAGGGAGAACTGCTTGGCGTTGGGGATTGCGCGGATTTTCATTTTCTCATTTCAGGAGCTTGTCCTTGGAGAGTTCTTCGGCCTTTTCGTCCAGCATCTGGACCGCTTTCTTGAAGCATTCCGCTGCGGGGACGTTGTTGTAGGATTCGACGAAGAACACGAAGTCGCCTTCCTTCCACTTGACCTTGAGGGCCTTTTTGCCGCAGGATTCCTGGCAGGCGCCGCACAGGTCGCATTTGCCGGTGCCGACAAGCTTGACGTCCTTGGAGATGGCTCCGCGGGGGCAGGCTTCGACGCAGGCGCCGCACTTGTTGCACTCTCCCGAAACCTTGAATTCGGGGAAGTAGTTGTACGACGCGAGGGCGTTCTGGAACTTTGCGTGCTTCTTGCCGGTTCCCTTGACCGCGACTCCTTCGAGCCGCAGGCGCTGGTCCGAGTCAAGCTTCATTATGGGAATGTGCTCGGCGAACACCTTGATTTTTTCGTCGGTGCTCTTCAGGTCGCGCGAATACACGGTGCACGGGCCCTCGGCGTTGAGGGTGAACGCGATTTTAGCGTCGTCATCAACGCCGTCCTCCCAGGTCAGGGGGACGAGGCCGATGCGGTTTGCGATGTATTCGTTGAACAGGGCCGAGTTGTTTTCGTAGACGTCGACTTCGTCGATGGCAAGCGACGGCAGGCTCGAGGTAATCGTGCGCCTGATGGCGTTGGCCATTCCGAGGGACGAGTCCTTGAGGTGGAACAGGGCCTTGGAATCCGTCTTTTCCAGTGTTTCGATTTGCATTTTCCAGTTCACCTCGGCTTAGACTCTGCGCCCGCGCTTTCCGCCCGGCCTCTTGGTAGTGTCGGTGGGAATGGGGGTGACGTCCTCGATTTTTCCGATTCTCAGGCCCGAGCGCGCCAGCGCCCTGATTGCGGCCTGTGCCCCGGAGCCGGGGGTCTTGGTGCCGTGGCCGCCCGGAGCGCGTACGCGCACGTGGATGCCGACGACGCCACGTTCCTTGGCCTTGTCCGAGGCGCGGAACGCGGCCTGCATGGCTGCGTAGGGGCCGCCTTCTTCGCGGTCGCTTTTGACTATCATGCCGCCGCTTCCGACGGCGATTGTTTCGGCGCCGGAAAGGTCAGTGACCGTGATTATGGTGTCGTTTTTGGAGGAGTAGATGTGGGCGATTCCCCACTTGCCTTCCTTGGGCGCCATTTGCTGCTGGGTGAATCCGCCGCGGGGCGCGAACCTGCCGCCGGGCCTTGAGAATCCGCGGGAGGCGGGTCTTTCTTCGGGCTTGTTTTCTTCGCTCATTGTGAACCACCAGTTGCTGCCGCGGGGGCGGCTTCAGTTTTTTCAGGCGCGGCTTCGGCCGCGGGGGCCTCTTCCTTTGCAGGGGCGGCCTTTGCCTTTGCTTCTGCGGGCTTGTCGTATTCGATGGGCGCGCCGTGCCAGGCGATTTCGGCTTCTTCGTCGAACCTCACGCGGTAGGA
>CAYVQS010000129.1:0-3413 GCA_964453195.1 Microcaldota archaeon
CGAGGCCAAGCAGAAGTACTGCCGCATCCTCCGCAAGACCTTCATCAAGAAAGGCAAGCTCCAGCTCAGCCTCCACGACGGAAGGACGCTGCTGTACGACGGCAAGGTCTCCACCGGCGACACCGTCAAGGTCGCGGTCCCCGCCCAGAAGGCAGAGGCCGTGCTCAAGCTCGCCCCCGGCACCACGTGCGACGTCTACCGAGGCCGCCACTCCGGCGCAATCGCCAAGCTCAAGGAAGTCTTCGTCCGCCCCGGCTCCAAGCCCGCGGACGCCGTCCTCGAGTCCCCGTCCGGCGAAATAATCACGCTTGAAAACTACTTGTTCGTCGTCGACGACAAGTTCAAAATCGCTTGAAAAAGGTAGTTGCAAATGTCCCTCATCTACGTCGACAAAGTCACGCTGAACATCGGAATGGGCCAGGGCGGCGAGCAGCTGCAGAAGGCCAAGACCCTGATCGAAAGGGTTTCGGGCAGCAAGGCAGTGCTCACCAAGACCAAGGCCCGCAACCCTACTTGGAAGCTCCGCCAGGGAGAGACCATCGGCACCAAAGTCACGCTCCGCGGCAAGAAAGCCGCCGACGTGCTCAAGCGCGCCCTCGAAACCGTCGGAAAGAAGATTTCCGAACGCTCCTTCGACAAGGGCGGCAACGTCGCTTTCGGAATCAAGGAATACATAGACTTTCCCGGCATGAAATACGACCCGGAAATCGGCATGCTCGGCTTCGACGTCTGCGTCACGCTCAAGAAAAAGGGCAGCCGCATCGCACTACGCAAGATCGCGCCACGCAAGCTCCCCGCAAAGCAGCGCGTCTCGCAGGACGAGTCCCGCAAATTCATGGCGGAAAACTTCGGAGTCCAGGTGGTTTCGGCCGCCGAGGCCGCGCAGTAAGGTGTTTTTTCAATGGCTGACAAGAAACAGAAAAAGACGGGCTTGATGCTCAAGACCAAGTTCAAGGGGCGCGGAAACCGCAAGTGCTCGGTCTGCGGCAACTGCCGCGGCCTGATACGCAAGTACGGCCTCTTCGTGTGCAGGAAATGCTTCCGCGAAAACGCCGAAGAACTCGGATTCAAGAAACTCGGTTGATGATTTATGGACACTCTCGCCAATGCAATGAATTCCCTCAAGGTCGCGGAAAACGCAGGCCGGCCCAAGGCATTCGTCAAGCCCGCCTCCAAGACCATCCGCCAGGTCCTCGCCATGATGCAGGAAGAAGGCTACGTCGGAGACTTCGAGTTCGTCGACGACGGCCGCGGCGGCCAGTTCATAGTCGAGCTTCTGGGCAAGATCAACAACTGCGGCGCAATCAAGCCCCAGTTCGCAGTCAAGGCCGAAAGCTGGGAAAAGTACGAACAGCGCTACCTGCCCGGAAAGGGCCTGGGCACCATAATCGTCACGACTTCTCAGGGCGTGATGTCCCACCCCAAGGCCAAGGAAAAGGGAATCGGCGGAAAGCTCCTCGCATTCATCTACTAAACTGAAAAACAAGGTCATTTGAAATGGAAGTTCCACAAGGCGTTTCATTCGAAGTCTCGGGCACCACGCTCAAGGTCAAGGGCCCAAAAGGCGAGCTTGTCTACGAGTACAATCCCCAGCTTGTCCGCGTCCAGTTCAAGGACGGCAAGATCGAGGTCCTGTCCACGAACAAGAAGCTCACGCGCAAATACCACGCCGCAGTCAATTCGGTGTACGCCCACATCAAGGCGATGTTCAAGGGCGCCGCCGAGGGCTACGAGAAAAAGCTCTCCATAGTCTACGCGCACTTCCCCATCACGGTCGAAATCAAGGGAGCCGACGTCATGGTCAAGAACTTCCTCGGCGAAAAGACGCCCCGCAAGACCAAGGTCCTGCCAGGCGCCAAGGTCGAGGTCCACGGCCAGGACATAACCGTCTCCGGAGCCGACAAGTACGCCGTCGGCCAGACCGCCAACAACATAGTCTCCACCAGCAAGGTGGGCCACCGCGACCAGCGCGTGTTCCAGGACGGAATATACTTCGCATAAATTCTGAAATTCTGAAAAAGTGATTTGAAAAATGGCTGCTGACGGAAAACATCCCAAGTTCAGGAGGCTCAACTCAGCCTCGATAAAGCGCGTCGGAAAGGCCTGGCGCATGCCCCACGGCATCGACTCCAAGCAGAGAGTCAAGCTCAAGTGGGCCGGCGCCCTGCCCGCGATAGGATACCGCGGAAAGAAGTCCGAGCGCAACAAGCACCCCTGCGGAAAGTTCGAAGTAGTGGTGTCGAATGCCGGCCAGCTCGCGATTCTCAAGGACCGCTCCGTCGCAGTCCGCTTTTCCGGCGCCCTCGGCACGAAGAAGAAGAAGGAACTTGCGGCCAAGGCCCGCGAAATGGGCCTTAGGGTCCTCAACTGAACATCGGTGAAACGCTCATGTCAATCGAAACTACCAAGAAAATCGCCTCCCGTGTCTTCGGATGCGGAGAGTCCCGCGTCAAGATCGTCGACGCCGCCAAGGCCAAGGAGGCCCTGACCGCCGACGACGTGCGCGAACTCGCCCGCACTGGCGCAATCAAAATCGCCAAAATCAAGGGCACGGGCCGCGGCAAGGCCAAGCTCGCCCAGTCCCGCAAGGAAGCGGGCCGCGGCCGCGGGCAGGGCAGCCGCAAGGGAACCAAGTACTCCAAGACCAGCGAAAAGACCCGCTGGCTGAAAAAAATCCGTTCGCAGCGCGTAGTGCTGAAGGGCGCGGCTTCAAACATCAAGCCGGGCTCGTTCCGCAAGGTCTACCGCATGGTCAAGGGCAACGCGTTCAAAAGCAAGAAACAGCTCCGCCAGTACCTGGAGGAAAAACAGCTGTTCAAGCAAGGCTAAGGTTTCAAACAGGATAACCAGAACAAGGATGAGCCAAAATGGCAAAATCAACAAGCGCTGTTTACGCAGTTCACTCCCGCAGGCGCAGGCAGGGCCGCACCGACTATTGGTCCCGCCTCGCGCTTTTGAAAAGCGGCAGGCCCCGCATGGTCGTCCGCAAGACCAACCGCTACGTCCTCGCCGAATTCTGCAAGGCGGGCGACAAGGGCGACGTCGCAATAATCTCGTGCTCCTCAAAGGACCTGGAAAAATACGGCTTCAAAGGCAAGCGCAACACTCCGTCCGCGTATTTGACGGGGCTGCTTGCAGGCCGCAAAGCCGCGTCCAAGGGAGTCAAGGCCTTCGTCCTCGACTTGGGCCTGCACACCGCGAGCAAGGGAAGCCTCCTGTTCGCCTGCCTCAAGGGCGCAGTGGACGCCGGCCTCGAAACGGCCTATTCCGAGGAGAAGCTCCCGCCCGAAGAGCGCATCGCCGGCAAGAAACTGGGCACGGACGCGCAGTTTTCCCAGGCCAAGCAGAAAATCCTTTCCGAAAAATTTTGATTGCCTAGGTGTTTAAATGAAATTTCGCCAACAAAGCAGAGA
>CAYVQS010000130.1:0-3398 GCA_964453195.1 Microcaldota archaeon
ATCGGCAACGGCACGGTAATCGACCACGTCACCGCCGGCCGCGGCGTGCTCTGCCTCGGCATACTCAACATTCCCACTACCGCCCAGTTCGTCCTCGCCTCGAACGTGCCGTCGAAGAGGATGCGGCGCAAGGACATAATCAAGATAGAGGACAAGTTTTTGTCCAAGAAGGAGTTCGACAAGCTCGCGCTCATCGCCCCCCGCGCCACCATCAACATCGTGCGCGACGGCAAGGTCGCCGAAAAGCGCGTGGTCGAGCTGCCCAAGGTCGTGCGCGGCGTCATCTGCTGCAACAACCCGGCCTGCGTCGCCAACCCCCGCAACGAGAAATACCTCGAGTCCCGCTTCATAGTCGAGTCCGACGACCCGCTCCTCATTCGATGCGACTTCTGCGACCACGAATTCTCGAGAAAAGACGTGGACGAGCTCCTCTGAGTTTCAGTCCCGGTTTTTTATACTAGTCTTTCCACGGCCTATTCATGGAAGCCCTTCTCAGACTGACCATTCGCCAGGAAGCGCAGCACCTCTTGAACGACGCGACCATGCTGGGCCTCTCGAAAAAGCGGTCCCCCGACGAAGTGCGGCGGCTCTGCAGTAACGCCGCCCAGGTGTGGGCGCAGACGCATAGCCACTTCGTCGAAGACCCGCAAGCCGCCAACCGCGGGTGGTCAGTGGCCCGCAAGGGTTTCGAAGACGCCAACCAGCTCACGATTGACGCGCTTGTAAGCCTCGTCCGCGGAAACGTGCCCAGGGAAGAAATGTCCGCCTGCGCCCCTTGTGCCGGCGCAGAGTCCGACCGGGCGAACTTCGCCCGCCTCGTCGAGCACCTCTACCGGAAGCCCGCCGGCATCAAGCCGAAGTAATCGGGCTCCCTGTTGACCGGAAAGCAGCTCTCCCCCGCTTTTTATTCCTGCACTCTCCCGTGATGTTCATGTCATATTTTTTCCGCGAACTGGACGGCAGGCGGCTGTTCGTGGTGCGGCCGCACTGGTTTAACGACCAGGCCTACTGCGAAGTCGGCTGGCACGGCGTGCTCACCGGCGCCTTCCCCAAAATAGTGACTCAAGCAATGCAGGTCGGCGGAGCCGACCACCAGAAAAAAGAAGAGGAGTTTTTGGAGGAGGCGGAAGAGGTCGAGGACTTCGGCCGCGACGTAATCAACCAGACCGAGGGCGTGGTGGAAACTGCGGAGTTTTCGGAGGAAGTTGCATTCCGTGATTTCTATTTCACTGGCAAAATCGACGTCCTCCACTCTTATCCCGACCGGCTCGAGGTGTTCGACCGCAAAAAGACTTTTCTGTCCCAGTTCGGGATGGGCGCGCGGCGGCAGGCCTGGGCATACTGCGTCATGCTGCGCGAACAATACCGTCCTTCGAAAAAAATGTTCTGGGGAATCATGGAGACCAAGTCCAGCGAAGTCTTCGAAAAAGAAGAATTCCTTCCTCGCCACGAGCAGGAAATGCTCGACACTTGCCAAAGGATGCAGGACCTTATCCTAGGAAAACGCGAGCCGGTTCCGCCCGCGTTCCCCAACAAGTGCTTAAAGTGCCGCAACGCTCCGGTGTGCGGAAAAAAGCCGTGCTGAAGGCTGCAAAACGCCGTTGACGTCCGCAAAGCGCCGCTGACGCCCGCCTTTTTATTCCGGTTTTTTCAAAGTCTTTTTCATGGCTTTCAAGGGATACTCCAAGACCGTGTCGTCCTTTTCCTCCGCCGAGGCTTATTTCAAGGACTCCTTTTCCCACGGCTTCAGGATGCTCGCGAAGCCAGGCGGGCGGCCGTCTTTCGCTTCGCAGGAATACTACGCCACTCCGTTCGTCGGAGGCAGATGGGCGCTTGACCGCAGAATGAAGGTTGACCGGAGCGCCCTGCTTTTGCACCTCGAGAAAGCCCTTGCGCCTTCGCAGAGGGAGGAGTATGCCCGCGCCTTGCGGCGCCTTGAACAGCGGCCTTCCGACATCCCGTCCTTCAACCCGAAAAGCCGCGGCCAGGCCATTGCCTGGTTTGCAGCCGCGCTGAAGAATCCCCGCTACGACCGGCTAAGGTTCAACGAAGACAACGAACATTTGCGCACCTACGTCTCGGGTAAAATCGCTTCGGCCTATCTTGAACGGCCGGGGCAGAAGACCGTAGAGGTCGGGGAAACGCGGCTAGGCGGCGAGTCGGGAAACGTGGTCCAGGCGCTTGGGCACGCGTTCGACATAAAGCCCGTTGCCTTCGGATACGGAATAATCGCCGAAAAAGTCGGAGAACGGCAGAACTTGCTCTTTCCCCCGCACGTGAAGTTTGCCAGGCTCAACGACAGGAGCGAACCCGACATTTATTCCGAAGAGGACATGGCGGCCACGCTCGCGCTTCACAACACTTCTTTTCCGAAGGGCCAGCGTTCCAGGGACGCCGTCAACGTGCTCTTGCTGCGCAGGAAAAAGGCGGAAGGCGCGGCGACCGAGGAAGAGGTGGAGGAACTCGGGCGCAGGGAACGCCGGCTTTCCAAGGACATAAGGGCGCAGATAGGCGCCTTGGAGGAGGCATATTCTCACAAATGGCGGCCGAATCATATCCTATTCATGCCCGAGGAACGCCGCAGCGCAAACCTCATAGTCGAGTTCGAGGGACAGGGCGGCCGCGGCGAGCGGCTGATACTGCTCGGCCCGTCGAGGCCAGGGCACGAAACGTCGATAAAGCCCGGAATGCGGTTCTCCAAGGGCGACGCCAAGGGCAAGCACGAGGAAAGCCTGATTCCCCGCCCGATGATTTCGCCCTGGGCAAACCTCGTGTTCGTCCACCGCCTCCAGCAGGCGTCTCCCGAAGACGTCCCAAAAATCCGCCGCCAGATGCGGGGCATCAAGGCATTCATCAGCGCCGAGACGTCGGGAACGGTGGGCACCGACTGGTCGCTTTTCAAGGAAGTCGACTTTCTGGGCACCAACGAGAAGGAACTTGTCAGCCTTGCGCGCGGCCTAGGCATAGAGCCCAAGAAGGGGTTCAACCACAAAAACCCCGGTGACCTGGTGGCCCTGGTCCGGGGCATTCTTTACGCTGCTCCGAGAATCAAGATGGTCAACGTGCATTTTTCCAACGGCATGATAAGTGTTGCCAAGCCCTTCGGAGACTCCGCCGACCACGCAAAAGTTCTTTCGGAAACCGGCAAACTGGTCTCCGTCGGCCTCGGAATGTACCACGCATATCCGAGTTTCGAAGACGCAAAGCCCCGCTTCGCCGTGCTGCCCGAAGACGTCGCCTATCATTTGGAATTCGGCGAGCAGATGAAGCGGCTTTCGGCAAAAGAAGGCGGCACCGCTCTGGACCCGTTCGGCACGGTGTGGCGGCTGCAGGGGCCGCACCAAGTCCTGGCGTCGTTCACTCCCAAATGCGTGTTCGTAGACGAAAAAGGCAGGCCG
>CAYVQS010000131.1:0-3393 GCA_964453195.1 Microcaldota archaeon
AAGTAAAAATGTAGTACTGATTCCGGACGTCTACCTTTTGGTTTTGCATAAATTGAAAGCGATAAACAAGACTACGTCTGCGTTGGATTTAATTGACGCCGAAGATGCAGAATATGTCTGTAGCTTCTTTGCAAACCGAAGAACGCTCGGGGAATTATGTGCGGAAACAGGGCAGGATGAGCAGGCATGCGCTAAGGATTTGGCGCGAAACACAAGAATCCTTACTCAACTTGCTAATAGTTCCTGAGATAGCAAATGGCTGTTTCTGCACCCGATATTTTTTAAGAGCCACCAACCTAATCGTGACCACGATGAAAACTCGATTTTTGATTCTGGTAGTATTGCTTTTCTCTCGTTTCGTCTTCGCCCAGACTCTTTTCGTCCCTGCAGTGGATTCCGAGGACCACGGCCTTTTGGCCTCGGTCTATCTCAACGTCAAGCCCGGCTCCGGCCTTTTGTCCGTCAACATTTCCAACACGCTCGTCAGCTCCGACACCCAGGAGTCCGTCCGCACCGCGCTTGAGGAAGCGGCCAAGCTTTCCAACGTCAACGAGAAGAACTACGACGCCGAGTTCGGCATCAACGCGCACGCCTCGTCGGTCAACGGCCCCAGTGCCGGCGCGGCCTTCGCCATACTTGCCTACGGCGACTTTTCCAACCGCGTTCCCCGGCCCGACTTTTCAGTCACCGGCACCATCGAAGAGGGCGGCGCAATCGGCACCGTGGGCGGAGTCAAGGCGAAAATCGACGCAGTCGGCAAGAGCGGCAGAATCAAGGTCTTCGCAGTCGCCCGGGGCCAGGCCGAGGCGGCGGGCACGTCGCTGCTGCAGGACGCTGACCTAGTCTCCTACGCCCGCGACAATTACGGCGTCCAGGTGGTTGAAGTCTCCAACTTGTCCGAGGCAATCGGCGTGGCCTTCACTCCCCAGGGCACGTTCGTCAAGTCCACCGCCCGGCCGTACCCGTCGCTTTCGCTCGTTGCGTTTCCGGCGACGCAGAAAACCGCGGCAATGAAGCGCGTCGCCCTACAAGAGGTTTCCGACGTCGAGGCCGCGGCCGGAAAAGCCAACCTGTCCTCGTTCCAGAAAAAGACGCTCGACCGCATCCTCTCCGAAGTGCGCATGCTGCTTTCCAAGGGCTATTATTATTCCGCCGCCAACACGGCGTTCCTCGCCAAGATAGAATTGGACCAGCTTTCGCTGCAGAATTCCTCCAAAAAAGAGTTCGACGCGCTCGTCAAAGCCGTGGGCCTGGAGGCCGGCTCGCAGAAATTCAAGCCCAAGACCGCGGCCAACTGGGAAATGGTGACCGGCGCCCAGCTGCGCTGCGCCTGGACCCGCGAACTTCGCCTCAACTCCTCCAACGAGACGAAGGAATTCCTCGCCGACTACGCCTCCAGCCTCAACTGGCTCGTGGCCTGCAGGAGAATGAACGCCGAAGCTCCTGAAACCGGCGCCCCCCTTGAAGAAGCCGCGCTTTCCGGCTATGCATTTTCCCTTTACGACCAGACGCGCCGCGAATACAATTCCTCGGGAATCGGCGACGGCGAAGTCGAACAGCACCTGCGCACCGCCAACCAGTCGCTTTCCCGGGGCGATTTTCTTGCCGCGGCCTACGACACGCTCCAGTCGCGCGGCTATCTGCTCGCACAGCTCTCGCTTTTCTCGCTTCCCAAGGAATCCGCCAACGAGGCCGGCATACTCGCGCTGCTCAACGGCTCCGTACAAAACGCGTCGGCCAAGTTCTCGTCCCAGTGGGCCGAGATCTACTTTGCGCACTCGGAGTATTCCGTTGCCGAGAAGAACCGGACGTCTCAGCTCGTCTACCTCGTAAATTCCCTCAAGCTCCGCGCGTTCTCCTCGCTTTTGGAGGACAATTTCGCGAAAATCTCGTCCGGCAACTATTCGCTTCCCGCGCCAATCAACCAGACCGCGAACGAGTCCGCGTCCAAGATCCTGCCCGAAATAATTCCCAGGACGGTTCCGACTGCGGAAATCCCCGTTGCCCTGCCGTCCGCGTCTGCGTCGCCCGAAGAGCAGGTCTCGGTCTCGGCCAGCGTCCAGCCTTCCCAGTCGCCGCTGTTCTTCGCCGCAATCTTCCTTGTAGTCGGCGCCCTCGTCGCCACATTGGTCTTCCTCGCCGCCTCGATCTTCTCCAGGAAAAAAGTGCCGATGGACCAGCAGCTCGACCGCCTCGACAAAGAGTTTTTGGAGGGCCGGCTTTCGACTGAGTCCTACGAGCGCCTGGCCAAAAAATACTTCGGCCACGTAATCCTGCCGCCGGCAAGGCCCAAGACTCCGGCTGCAAAAGCAAAGCCCGCCAGGCCCGCAGCCAAAAAAGCCGGCAAGAGAATCTAATCGCGGGCCCGTTCCGGAAAGAAGGTTAAAATACCTCCTTCCTCTTTCTTTCCTCCTCGCTGGTTTTTGCTGGTTTGAATTCTGCCGGGTGTGTGCCTTTGAAACGCCTCTTTTGCCTCGTCCTGTTCTGCGCGCTGCTGTCCTCCTTTTCGTTTGCCGAAACTCCCAAGGACGCCGCCGACCGCTACGTCGCGTTTTCCCAGAAAAGCGCGGTTTCGCTCCAGGAAGTATTCCTCGACGGCCGCGTCCACTACGTCGCGTTCATCGGCGGCGAGGAATCTTTCGTCCTGGAAAAGAACGGCTCGTCCTATTCCCTCGTGGCAGACAAGGCCAAGCTTGGACGCGTGCTGGAAAACTACGTCGCGCTCCAGTTCCCAACGGCCTTCAACTCTTCAAGCGAGGAAAGAATTGCGCGCCACTTTTCGGAACTCGACGCCAACTTCTCGTACTGCGACTCGTCGATGTCCGAGTTCTTGAAAAACGGCCAGCTAATCTACTATATCCTTCAAATCGACGACCGCGGCGGAAAAGTCCTCTATTCCAGGCTCGCAATCGATCGCCTAGGAGGCAACTTTTCGGCCAAGGGCTCTTCCGACGCCCTGCGGACCGCCATTTTGGCCATCAAGCCCCTCGTCGCCGCGGTCAATTCGTCCGAGGGCGCGACGATTACCAAGAACCGGCTGCAAGCCCTCAACGCCTCTTTCGCGGCAATCTTTCCGATGGCCTCGCAGTACGACGAGGACTTCAACCTGCTGCGCAAGCGCCATCCGGAGATGCTTAACAAGAAAGTCTGCACGATTTCCGACAACTTCGCGCTGCTATTCGCCGACATCCGGGCAATGGAAAAGATCAGGACCGTTCCCGCGCTTTTGGAGTCAATTTCGAACTCGACCGCCGAGCACCTGGAGCTGCGGGAAATACGCGAGCACGCCTACGACCGCAACTACGAGTACTTCCAGCTGCGCGGCCGCTTCATAGTTGCCCAGGAAAAATATTCGGCCAACGCTTCGATGACGCTGTCGGACGCCGGTCGCGA
>CAYVQS010000132.1:0-2932 GCA_964453195.1 Microcaldota archaeon
AATCAAGCTTGAAAGCCAGGACTACAAGGAGCTCGACTCCGTCTGCGGCCAGATCAAGGACATCGCCGGCCGCGCCGGCGTCGACCTCAAGGGCCCCATCCCGCTTCCCACCAAGAAGCTGAGGATCACGACGAGGAAAACCCCCTGTGGCGACGGCTCCGACACCTACGAGAAATGGGAACTGAGAGTGCACAAGCGCCTCATCGAAATCTCGGCCGACGACCGCGTCCTCCGCGAAGTCATGAGAATCAAGATTCCCGACTCCGTAAACGTAGAAATGACGCTCGGATAAGAATTTCTTTATTTTTTCCCCGTTTTCTTTTTCTCGAAACCGTTTTTTAGCACTCCCGCACACAGAATATTGTGTGAAGATGCCGGGGTGGCAGAGCGGTTATTGCGCTGGTCTTGAAAACTGGTGCCCTCGAACCTTTTAGGAAAAGGTTCATCAAAAACGGCGCCGTCTTGAAAACCAGTGCCCGCAAGGGCTCATGAGTTCGAATCTCATCCCCGGCGTGAAACAAAAAGATCGTAGAGGAGGGCGAGGCCCACTCTGGTCACACCGCGCTGGCTTGGCAAACGAAAGCCAAGCCAATAACGCAAGCCAGACGGTGTCAGGGAGGACGCTTCCTCCCGGGGCAGAGATCTCCTCCCCGGCGCTTTTAGTGATTTGAAATGGGTTTTGACTGGAAGCCATTAGTGCTGTTGGCAATTCCGGTCGAGCTTGCGGCAATCGTCCGGCTGGCGGACTTTCGGTTCGACCTGTTGTCGTCGACGGTTTTCTTCACGCTCTTCATCGGCGGCCTGATGCTCTGGAAGAAAAAGGAGATTCGCGCAGCGCTGCTGGCGACGGGAGTGCCCAAGGAAGCGCTGTTCTTCCTCGCGGCCTTCGCGATGGTGGTCTTGGAAGAGAACGTCAATTGCCCTCGCGACGGGTGCGCGCTGCTGCCGTGGACCCTGGCGCCGTTTGCGCTGCTGTGCATTGTAGAGTTCGCGGCGGTGAAGATTGCGAAAATCAAGGACTGGCACGTTGCCGTGGCGCTGTTCGGCGCAATGGGCTGGTTTGCCGAATTCGGCCCTGGCGGGTCGTGGGCAAGCGAACTGTGGGCGCTTCCCCTGCCGGTCCTGGCAGTCATGAGCGCGCTGGCGTTTTTAATCTACGCGGCCATAATTCTTGTTCCAGCATATGTTTTGGTGGAAGACTAAAATGGCGTTCTTCGTTTCTACCGGCCGCAAGCCTTCTATGCCTACGCGTTCGTTGGCCCGGTGGCTTGGGCGCTTGGGCGGGGGCAAGTGCGGCAACCGGGGAAAGTCGAGCCTTGATGAGATGGTGGCGCGGGCCGAAAAGGCGGGCCTGACGCGCTTGGTGTTCGTCTACGAGAGCCACGGCAACCCCAGTGCGTTGACGTTCTACGACGCCGAAAACGGATGGATGGACGCAGAATTCAAGATTGCCTCCTGGAAGATTCCCGAAAAAGAATTCGACGCCGGAAAGCGCAAGAGAGTGCCGGCGGGCGCGGTGTTGAAAGTCGTCGGCGGCGAGCGGCCGCAGAAAAAGCTTTCCGAACTGTTCGGCGAAGGCGAAAACACAGGCGTGGAAGAAGAGCGGGAAACCGTCGAACTGCATTTCGAAGAAGGAAAACTGTGGTTTACGCTCGACGGCGAAAAAATCGGGCCCGAATTGACTGGCGAAATAAGGGTCGAGGAAAAGAAGGGCGAAGAAAAATGAAGGCCGTGCTCGAACTCGACTTTGAAACGCCTCAAATGGCGAAAAAAGCCAAGCAATTGCTCGAGAGGGAAGAGCTCGACGACAAGAGCAAGGTGGAATTAAGCGCCAAGGGAAAGACGGTTACTGCGGCGGTGACGGGCGAGAGGTTTGCGCTTTTGCGGGCGCGGGTGACCGGCCTGCTGCGCAACGCCAAGATTGTTTACGATTCGATTGAAATTGTGAAAAGGTGAAATTGGAAAATGGCAAAAACGTGCTCGACAGAAGGTTGTTCGGACGAGGACTGCGGTTCCTGCGGGTCCGCAGGCCACTCGCATTCGAAAAGAGGCGTCGGAATGGATTCCCTGCCCGAGGACTTGAAGAAGGACCTGATGCTGGCGCAGCAGATGCAGCAGCAGATGCAGATGGTCGCGATGCAGAAGGCGCAGTTTTCCATGCAGTCCGCCGAAACCGACCGCGCGCTCGAAGAGTGCGCGAAGGCCAAGGGAATGTGCTACCGGTTCGTCGGAAGCGTGCTCGTGCCCAAGGACGCCAAGGAACTCGAGAAAGAGCTGAAGGAAGAGAAGGAAATGCTCGAAGTCCGCGTCAAGGCCCTGGAAAAGCAGGAAAAAATGGCCAAGGACAAGCTCGACGAACTCGGAAAGAAGCTCGAGCGGTTCCAGCGCGGAATGGGCGGCGACTCGGCCTCGGTCGGCGCGCAGTGATTTTTCCCAACCGTTGTTTTTCGGGGCGGCTTTTCCGCCCAACTAATTCTTTTTATTCCGCCCAAGCCTAGCCTTTTTCATGGCCGACGCCAAGACCGCGCTGCAATACCTCAGCCGCTTAAAGGGCAGGACGCTCGTCACGTTCCAATCCCTCGCCGACTTGGACGCAGTCGCGTCCGCCCACGCGTTGAAACTGCTGGTTCCGAAACTGGAAATCGGCGCGGCCGATTCCGCGAACGCCCAGGTCAAGAAAGTGTTCAAGGCCCTCAGCCTCGACCCGGTCAAGGCCTTCGGAGCGCTGGAAGAGTTCGAGAACGTCATAATCGTCGACGCCAACAACGCAAGTGTGCTTGGAAGGCGGGGCGGAGAAATCCAGGACTTTCCCGGCAAAATAATAGTAATCGACCACCATTTGCATTCCGACCGTCTCAAGTCCGACTTTGCCTGGCTCGAGCCGGAATCCACGAGCACGATGTCGTCGCAGAAGGCGACGCTCGCCAGCGCG
>CAYVQS010000132.1:2942-3346 GCA_964453195.1 Microcaldota archaeon
ACTTTTGAAGCTCGCGGGAAAGGGCGAAAAAGAGTACGAGACCGTGATGGGGCTGATTTCCAGCAGGCCCGACGTCTCGAACAGGAAAAAGAGACTCGACGCAGCGGCAAAGGCAGAAGTGACGATGAAGGGGCAATGCCTCGTAGGCCTTGCCGAGAGCGAGGGGTTCGAAATGTCGTGCGCCGCCGGCCTCGTGGGCCTGGGGTGCGACTATGCTTTTGTGGGAAATGCCAAGAAAGGACGCGTGTTCGGAGTCAAGGATTCCGGCGCCCGGGGCAACGTCGGGAAAATAATGGAGGCCGCGGGCGCCGAAATGGGCGGTAGCGGAGGCGGCCACGAGAACGTGGGCAGCGCCGAAGGAAACGCCGACAAAGTCAAGGCGGCGCTGGAAAAGTGCAGGGAAC
>CAYVQS010000133.1:0-3258 GCA_964453195.1 Microcaldota archaeon
CAAGGGTTTTTTCGAGCGCCTCTATTTGTCCGTCGAGGACTCGTATTATTCGTTCGTCGACTTCGTCAACGACCGGCTCGGAATCCCCATAGTCAGGCTCTTCGTCGACCCCATAGAGTCGCGCGGAATTCCCTCGTTTCCCGTCGCCCTTCTGCTCCTCCTGCTTTTGGTATCCGCGGCCTTCGTGCTTTTGGCGCCTCCTGCAAAAGTGGACCTGACGGTCTTTGTCTCTTCCGGCGGCGCGCCCATCGAGGGGGCGCTTGTCACGGTCGACGTCGAGGGCCTGCAGACTCCGGGCGAGACTGACGAAAACGGAGTAGCTGTTTTCTATTCGCTTTCCACGAGCTCCCGTGTCGAGGTCACCGTGGAAAAGTCCGGCTTCGTTTCCGTCACCAAGAAGGTCCCGCTGACGGGCCCGCGCGAAGTCAAGTTCTCGCTTGAGCCCTCGAAAGAAGCCGCGTCCTCCAAGTTCTTCAAGGTCGTCGTCACCAACAACGAGAACACTCCGGTTGCGGGCGTGCGCATAGACTATTTCGACGAAAATCACGCCGCGCTTGGCACGCTGCACACCAACGCCAACGGAGTAGTCCAGGTGCCGGTCAAGCCCGCGGAAATGCAGATGCTGTTCCTCGACGTCTCCAAGGAGGGCTTCAAGGAAAAGAAGGGCATCGGCGCGTTCCTCTCGCAGAAGCCGTTCCAGATAATCCTCGAGGCCGACACGGGCTTTCCCGACGACAAGCGGCCCGGCCGCCAGGTCGAAATAATCGCCGAAGTCAAGAACGCGGCCGGCGACGCCGTTGATTCTTCCGTAGTCCTGTTCCTCGAAGAGTCCAGCGCCGAAGTCGACCGCGCCCACACCGGGCCGGCTGGCCAGGCGTCGTTCCACACAGACTTCGGCACCAAAGTCTACGTCGACGCGGTGCCGTATTCCAAGACCGACCAGGCCAAGTACGGCCCGTTCCACGGCAAGGCCCAGGCCAAAATCGCCAATTCCGACCCCACGCTCTTCTCCATCGTTCTTCCACCCAACAACGGCGAATTCGGCTTCGTCTCCGTCAAAGTCACCGACGCCTCGGGCAAGGCGCTGAAGGGCGCGTCGGTCAGGCTCTTCGAAACTTCCTCGGACGAGGCGCTGCCCCAGGTGCTTTCCGACGACAAGGGCGAGGCAGTGTTCTTCGTCTCCAAGAACGCGTCTTACTACGCAACTGCGTCGGCCAACGGCTATTATCCTGCCATAAAAGAAAACCTCAAGTCGGGCGACGAGCCCGTCATCGCGCTCGAACTTGTTTCCTGCGCGTCCTGCGCAAGCGGCGCGAAAATTACGGTGTTCGACTTCGACGGCGAACTCGCCCAGGACGCCGTGGTGACGCTGCACTATTCCCAGTCCGGCCACTCGTTCGGCCTCGCACCCAAGCAGGCCGACAAGAACGGCGAAGCCGTGTTTTCGCCGATCAAGCCAGGCACGCAGCTTTTCGCCAAGGCAGTCTACAAGGGAAGGACGGGCGAATCCAAGGACTTCCAGACAATCGAGAACGCGACTGTAGCTGCCCAGGTCTTCGTCGAGCCGGTCAAGGGCAACATCACGGTCGCGGCGGCAGACGCCATCGCCCGCAAGTACATCAACGCCAACGTCTCGGCAGTCTCGCCCAACGGCTCCATCATTTCCTCGTGCCTGACCGGCGGCTCTTCGTGCACGCTCGTGTTCCAGGCGGGAATAGAGTTCAAGCTCGTGGCAATTGCCCAGGGCTACGAGCCCAAGACCTATGTCCAGGAGCCGCTTGACACTAACGAACAGCGCGGCACGCGCGACGACCCCGTCGACATAATGATGCTGTCGGTCGCCGATGCACAAAGCGTCCAGGCAGTCCTGACCCACTTTTACACTGAAAAGATGGAAAACGCCTACGTCGTCGACCGCGGCCGCACTTACCTGGCGCGCTTCACCGTGCACATTCCGGAAAAATACAAGGGCTCGTCCGGCGGGTTCTACGTCCGCGTGGGCGGAACCGGCTCGTTCGCCAGCGAAAACTATTCCATCGTCGAGGAAATCTGGCCGTACGAGGGCGCCGGAGTGTTCCGCGGGGTCCAGTTCACCAACGAAGGCAACTGCGGCAAGCAGCAGGCAGTCAGCGACTGTTCCGACGGCTGCAAGTGGATAGAATACTCGTTCGCAAGGAACAAGCCCCTACCCAACTCGGCGTTGTTCGTCGCCCGCATACGCTCGTCGCCCGAAGCCGTAAACAACCTAACTATCCACTTTAGGGCCTGGGCAAACGTCTCCAACACTTTCCTGCGCGCGCCCCCCGACTCCCTTACTCCGGCAGACAACAACTACTGCTTTGCAAACACTTCCTCGCACACCGTGCCGTTCGCCTTCGGCCGCACCGAGTGCGATTCCTATTCCTGCATTTCCGTCGCGTTCCAAAACGGCACTGCCGACAAGGACGGTTTCGTCCAAAGCTACGGATCGGAATTCTACGCCGACAAGGGAAGCGCGTTCAACGCCACCGTGCACACGATTCCGTTCAAGCAGCTCGACGCGTTCTCCTCGCTTTTTGTCCAGCCCTCGCTGCACTCCAAAGTCGAGTCCGCGGACTTCGGCGACCAGGCGTCGGAAATTTCCAACAACGTAGTCCAAGTAGTTGGCGAAAAGCTGCCGTCGTTCTCAGGCGCAGTCAAGTTCAATGCAGTCTATCCCTCGCACGTTCTGTCCCCCGCGTTCGTCCGCGCCAACTTGTCCACCACCAACTACGGCCAGACCATAATTTCCCGCTTCAAAGTCCTGGGCCAGGACTTTCTCGTGCTCCGCGCAATTCCGCCCGTGCTCTATACCGGAAGCGCACAGGACCTGGCAATCGAAGTCAAAAGCAGCCAAGGCGTCTCCATCACCAACCTCGACATACTCTCGGAACTGGCGCTTTATTCCAAGGAAGAGGACGGCAATCCGCTCGACGGCCATTCCTCGATTCCCCTTCGGGCCGTAGGCACGGTAACCGGCCACGACGACTGGTACTTGTTCCAGGGCCTTGAGCCCGTCCGCGAAGGGAACGTCACCGTATTCGCTTCCGCAGGCGGCGCCGCGTCCGGCACCATCAAAGTCCCGGTAGAGCTTCCGCCATTCTTCAACGCCACGCCTTGGAAATTCTCAGGCTGCAACCAACGATTCGACTTCACGCTGCAAAACTTCCTGGCCGACAAGTCAATCGAGCCCGCGGTAACTATTCCCAAGAGCTGCGGACTTTCCCTCTACAAGCAGAG
>CAYVQS010000134.1:0-1981 GCA_964453195.1 Microcaldota archaeon
GGGCAATAATCGCAGAAATACGTCTCAAATTCAACACTCACTTGCCGAGCAGTTTCTTGAGCGAGGCGAAGTCGTGGGACGCGAGCGAGAACGAGAGCTGTTCCTTGTTGCCGAACATGTCGAAATAGTCCATTTCGGCCGAGACCTTGTTCAGCGCGAGCTTGCCGGTCTGCTCAAGAGAAACTACATAATTGTTGCGGAGCTGGACGAACTTTTCGCCGTGGATTTCGAGGCCGTCCTCGAAGACTTCGATTGAGCCGCGCGAATTGCCCGCGGCGATGTTGAACCGTGCCTTTGACGCGCCAAGAGGATTGGAAGCCATCAGAAACCACCTTGAAACCGGGACCGGACCCCTGAAACCCAGATTAGAAACAATATGCGGATGGTGTTTTAAATAGTATCTTAAACAGTTGCCGAGAAATAAAAAATAAGGTGGATTTTTTTGGAGTTTGAAAGAATCGGCAACGCGGCCTGGCAGGCTTCTGCCGGCGGAAAGGCGCGCGTTCCCATACGGGTGTACGCCCAGGAAAAGCTGCTGCAGCAGATGCAGCGCGACCGCACGCTCTCGCAGGCCGCAAACGTCGCCTGCCTTCCGGGAATCCAGAAGGCGTCATTCGTAATGCCCGACGGCCACGAAGGCTACGGCTTTCCAATAGGCGGAGTCGCGGCGTTCGACGGGGCCGAAGGCGGCGTGGTGAGCCCGGGAGGCGTTGGGTACGACATTAACTGCGGCGTCAGGCTGCTGAGGACCGACTTGACCGAAGGCGAAGTCAGGCCCAAGCTGAAAGAGCTTGTGGACAAATTGTTCGACACCATTCCTTCGGGAGTCGGGAGCAAGAGCCGCATCAGGCTCGGCAACGACGAGCTTGCAGACGCCACCAATCTTGGCGCCAAGTGGGCGATCGAGAAGGGAATGGGGGTCGCGGCCGACGCCGAGTGTTGCGAGGAAAACGGCGCGATTGCCGGAACCGACTTTTCAAAAGTCAGCGGCCAGGCCAAGAAGCGCGGCGCGCCGCAGTTCGGCACGCTGGGAAGCGGAAACCACTTTTTGGAAGTGCAGAAAGTCGAGAAAGTGTACGACGAGGAGATTGCAAAAGCCTTTGGAATTACGGGCGAAGGCCAGGTCACGGTGATGATTCACTCGGGGTCGCGGGGCTTCGGCCACCAGGTGTGCGACGACTATTTGCGCGTCATGGTGCAGGCCGCGAAGAATTACGGCATAGAGCTGCCGGACCTGGAGCTGTGCTGCGCGCCCCTTGGTTCGAAGGAGGCGCAGGATTATTTGGGCGCGATGCGATGCGCAGTGAATTACGCGTTCTGCAACCGCCAGGTAATGGCGCACTGGGCGCGCGAGACCTTCGAGCGGGTGTTCGGCCGCGACTGGGAACAGATGGGAATGTCGCAGGTGTACGACGTCGCGCACAACATTGCCAAGTTCGAAGACCACGACGTGGACGGGAAAAAGAAGAGCCTGTGCGTGCACCGAAAAGGAGCCACCAGGGCGTTTTGGAAAAATCATCCCGAAGTTCCGGCGGCTTATCGCAATCACGGCCAGCCGGTAATCATTCCGGGCTCGATGCAGACCTCGTCCTTTCTGCTGTGCGGGCTTGCGGGCGCGAAGGAAACGTGGGGAAGCACGTGCCACGGCGCAGGACGGGTGATGAGCCGGCACGAGGCCTTGAGGAATTTCCGCGGAACCGAACTGCAAAGCGACATGGAAAAAGCCGGCATGGCGGTGCGCGCCACCGAACCCAAGGTATTGGCCGAGGAGGCGGGCGGCGCGTACAAGGACGTGTCCGCAGTCGTCGAGTCGGTGGAAATGGCGGGCTTGTGCAAGATTGTCGCGAAGATGAAGCCGCTTGGCGTAATCAAGGGATAGCAAAATCTGCTGATTTCATGGATAGACTGCTTGGAGCCGCGCTTGAAGTGTCCAAGAAAGCGGGAGCGCAGGCTTTGAAGAAGTTCGGCAACATCAAGCCCA
>CAYVQS010000134.1:1991-3191 GCA_964453195.1 Microcaldota archaeon
ATCGTCGATTTTGTCAGGCGGAAATTTCCGGGCCACTCGGTGCTGTCCGAGGAAATGGACCTGGTCGAGGGCGAGTCGGGGTATTGCTGGATAGTCGACCCCATCGACGGCACGACGAACTTCGTCCAGGGAATCCCCGATTTTGCGGTGTCAATCGGAATCGCGAAGGACTGCGAGCTGGTGGCGGCAGTGGTGCACGCGCCGGCGCTCAAGGAGACTTATTATGCGCAAAAGGGAAAGGGCGCGTTTTTGAACGGGAAACGGACGGCGGTGACTAAGACCGGCCTGTTGAAGGACGCGGTCGCCTGTTTCGATTTTCCCTACGACGAGGCGGGAAGGAACCAGAGCGTGGAAATGTTTGCGAGGTTCGCCAACGAGACTAGGTACACGCAGACCAGGGCCAGCGCGGCGCTTGGAATGGCGTGGGTGGCCCGCGGGCTTTTCGACTTGTACGGCCACCCGGGCACCAAGCCCTGGGACTCGGCGGCAGGCGCGCTGCTGATAAGAGAAGCCGGCGGAAAGGTGCTGCACCTGGACGGGAAGGAATGGCACTGGAACGACTGGAAAAAGGGAATCGTGTGCGGCAACGGAAAAATGTGCCGGGCGTTCCTGGAAAAGTGGCGTGGCTAACTAGTCTTGGAGGAAGATTTCCACGCGCTTGAGGCCGCGGCCCGGCGCCTTTCCCTTCGCAACCCGCACTTTGCCTATTTCGGAAGTGTTGCGGACGTGCGTGCCGCCGCACTCCATGATTTCGTCCAGGCCTGCAAGCGAAGGGTCGTCTTTTGGAATTTGGAGCTGCCATTTCTTGCGCAGCCCCGCGGGCGTGTCGGTCTTGTCGCCGGTCCACGGGTTGTATTCGTGGCCCGAAGACTCTTCGAACCATACCTTGATCGGCAGGCCAAGCGAAGCCACGCGGTTGGCCTCAACCGTGATTTGTTCAAGGACTTCGGGCGTCAGCTCCTTGCCTTCGGAAAAGTCGTAGTCGCCGCGGTCCTTTTCCCAGTCTACCTTGCCGCTTGACGCCAGGCAGGCCACGTCGAAGCGACGGAACAGGAAGAAGACTATGTGGGCAGCCGAGTGCAGGCGCATGGTGCGGTAGCGCTTTTCCCAGTCCAGGACGCCGCGGACTTGCTGGCCTGCGGAAAATTTCCCGATGGCTTCGGGGCCGACGAAGTGGAGGATCTCCTTTTCGTCGACCCC
>CAYVQS010000135.1:0-3174 GCA_964453195.1 Microcaldota archaeon
CCCCAGAGACCCACGAGGAGCGCATACGGCTCTTCAACGAGACCAACCACCGGCTGAACAAGCGCATGGGCCTGCTGATGGACACGCAGGGCCCCGAAATAAGGACGGGCAACGTGGTTGACGGCAAGATTTTCCTGAAAGAAGGCGACTTTGTGGTGGTCACCGGCAAGCCCGTCGAGGGCACGGCCCGCGAGTTCTCCGTGTCGTACAAGGACCTTCCCCGCCTAGCGGAAAAGGGGCAGAAAATATTCATCGCCGACGGCGTGATCGAGCTGCGCGTAAAGTCCTCGTCCAAGACCGAAATGGAGTGCGAAGTCATCGCCGGCGGCGAAATGGGCAACCACAAGAACGTCAGCGCGCCCGGCGTTGCAGTAGAGCTTCCGCCCCTGACGCCCAGCGACGAAAAGGGCCTGAAAATCGGCGCCAGGAACGGCATGGACTTCGTCGCCCAGTCGTTCGTGCAAAAGGCCGAGGACGTGCTCTTTCTCCTCGAGTTCCTGCAGGACATAAAAAGCGACGCCCACGTAATCGCCAAGGTCGAGTCCGAGTCCGCAGTCAAGGACCTTGACCGCATAATCGGCGCCGCAGACGGCGTAATGGTGGCGCGCGGCGACTTGGGCGTCCAGGTGCCGCTTGAGGACGTGCCGTTCATCCAGAAGACCATAGTCCACAAGTGCAACCAGCAGGGCAAGCCGGTAATCGTCGCGACGCACATGCTCGAGACAATGATTTACAACCCGCGGCCGACGCGCGCCGAGGCCTCGGACGTGGCCAACGCCGTGTACGACGGCGCCGACGCCGTGATGCTGTCGGGCGAAACGGCGGTGGGCAAGTACGCGTTCAAGGCCGTCGAGACCATGGCCAAGATAGTGGCCAAGAGCGAGTCGCTGCTCAAGCACAAGCCCCTGGACGAGGTCGAGGCGTTCGCGGTCGCCCAGACCATGGCGCACGAAGCGCTTCACCACCACGCGACCTCGATGCCCGAGGCAATCTGCCGCTCCACGGTCCAGCTCGCGCACGACCTTGCGGCCGACGCCATCCTGGTGCCGACGTCGCGCGGCTTTTCCGCACGAATGATTTCCAAACGCCGGCCGCTGAACCGCCTCGTCGCGCTCACGAACGACGAGCGCGTGGCCCGCAAGCTCTCCGTAGTCTGGGGCCTCGAGACACTGCCGTTCGTAAAGTCCATCAACAGCGACCAGATGATGGAAAAGGCGGTCGAGGACACGCGCGAGCACGGCTTCGTCAAGTCCGGCGACACCGTGGTCATAGTCGCCGGAATCCCCCTCGGCCTCTCGGGCTCGACCAACACCATCAACGTCCGGCGCGTGCCCTAATGCCTTTTATTCCCGTTCATTCCTTTTTTCATTGATAGGAATGCCAGCAGAAATCAACCCGTATTATTCCAAGAGGATAGGCGGCCCGGTCTCGATTCTGGGCTCGAAGACGCCGGGATTCATCCTCCACGCCGCAGGCGACAAAATCGTTGCAATCCACCACCAGTCAAAATTCGCCATTGAAGCGACCGGGGAACATGCC
The DNA here is from genome assembly GCA_964453195.1 of Microcaldota archaeon. Taxonomy (GTDB): domain Archaea; phylum Micrarchaeota; class Micrarchaeia; order Norongarragalinales; family CAINOH01; genus CAYVQS01. Next base: position 1,540 of record CAYVQS010000135.1, read on the forward strand.
AACGACCAGAGTGCCCACCACCGGATTTCTATCCTCGACCCCAGCGCAGTCAGGATAAGCCACGTCCCCCAGGGCCGGGCCGTAATGGAAAAGCGCGGGTGTTCCGTCCTGCGGCTTTCCGACGGCTCGTCCATAGTCGTTTCCCCCGCGGACGCCTCGCGCTATTCCGCCAAAGCCGCGCATATGGAAGACGCGCCCATTCACACCGGCACGCTGCTTCATTCGCCGGACGCCGAATTGATTGCACAGGACCTGGTGAGCTACGTGCTTGCAAGCAAAATCCCCGAACTCGACCGCCAAGACGCCAGGGCGTTCTTGGTTGCGGCGCTTGCCAAGATGCACAAGCACTAGCGCGTCCCCAAGTCCCTTCGTTTCAATAGTTTCAAGTGGTGTCCGTGAAAGCCAGGGAACTTGCAAGAACGGTTTTTCCCAACGCGACCAGGCGCGCCTCGGCAAAAAACTTCTCGGCAGCAGCGAAAGAGTATTTCGGCGAGAATCTTAGGGCGGTTATTCTCGCCGGCAGCGTTGCCGCAGACCGGTCGCATTCCCAGTCGGACGTAGACCTCCTTCTCGTAGTAAAGAACGAAGCAGTGCGCGACGAAAAGTACGGTGAAATGGCATCCGCACTTTTCCGCTTGGCGCGCAAACACGGCGGGCCAAACCTCCGCATAGACTACAGGGTTTTGCGCGAGTCCGACTTCCAACGCGCGCTTTCCCATGCCGCGGCCCATAAGCCTGCAATACTCGCGGCACTTGCGGGCATCGAGGCGCCAGTGAAACAAGCCCAGCTTAAACGGCTGCTGTTCAGGGACACAGGCCTTGGTTTGTTAAAGACCGCCGACAGCGACCCGTCCGCCTACAAATTTCCGGTACGCACAGCCGCTGGCATGATTTGCCTTGGCGCAGTTCCGCTTTTTGGCCACGGCTTTCTCAGAAGCACCGACTTTTACCGGTGCCGGGGAAATATGGACGCGTACTCCAGACTTTCCGACGCAGACGTGAGAAAAAGAACCCTCGCGGCCGCGGCCAGAAGGCTGCGCTTGGAAATGGCCCTCGGCCGGCGCAGTTAACCGCGTTTGGCAACGGCCTTCTCGTACTCTTTCTTGGCCGCAAGCGCGTCCGTCTCGATGTTCGGGCTTTCCGAGATGATGGTGCCGCCGCACTTGTATTCGGCAAGCGTGGGCCAAAGCAGGGAATAATCCGGGCTCTTCGAATCTATGGTCTTGTGGTACAGTTCGCCCTTGATTGAAAAGTGGATTCCGGCCATGTGGCAGTGCAGGCTCTTCAGGCTGGCCGAGCCAAGCTCGGACTTCAGCAAATCAAGGATTGCCTCGAAGTCCTCCCTTTTCTTCAGCCCGCCGTTTGTCCGCGCGTGCATGTGCCCGAAGTCGACGGTGAGCCGGCACTTTTCCCACCCGCCAAGCGCCTTGCAAAGCCGCACCAACTCGTCCAGGCTTCCCCACGCGGAATGCTTTCCCGTGGTTTCGGGCGAGAGGAAGACGCGGTCGAGTTTTTCAGCCTTCATCTGTCCAAGCAGCAGAACAAACTGCGCCTTCATGTCTTCGAACGTGTCTTCCGGCTTCCTTCCCTGGTAGAAGCCGGGGTGGAAGACGACTTCGCCTCCGCCGGCGTTCT
>CAYVQS010000136.1:0-3147 GCA_964453195.1 Microcaldota archaeon
ACTACAACCTTTTCTGCGGCTATTTCGCGCCCTTCGCCGCCTCCGGCAAGACTGCCCCCAATTCGCTTTACTGCTTCACCCCCAACCGCACGCTCTACGACCTGCGCCAAAAGCGCCTGGCCGGGCTCGGCCCCCTGCGCAGGCTCGTCTGGCGGGCTTACGTGGCCGGCCTTACCCCGATGGACCAGGCGACCGTCAAGACCGACTTTCAGAGAATTTTCTCTATTTCGAAGAACGTCCAGGCCCGCGTCAAGAAATTCTACGGCCTCGACTCGGGCCTCATCTATCCGCCCATCGAGACTTCCAAGTTCCGTTTCCGCGAATTAGGCGATTTTTTCCTCTCGGCAGGCCGCCTCGTTCCCGAAAAGCGCAACGACCTTCTAATCCGCGCGTTTTCAAAACTCCCCGGGAAGCGCCTCGTAATTGCCGGCGAAGGCCCCGACGAGCCGCGCTTGCGCGCCCTCGCAGCGGGCAGCCCAAACATCGAGTTTTTCGGCCCCGCTTCCGATTCCCAGCTTGGCCGCCTGTATTCCGAGTGCCTGGCGACGGTTTACGCGCCAATCGACGAGGACTTCGGCATGGTGCCCCTGGAAGGCATGGCCGCGGGAAAGCCCTGCATTGCAGTCAACGAGGGCGGATGCCGCGAAACCGTGATTGACGGAAAAACCGGCTTCCTCGTGCCGGCGGACGAAAAATCACTGCGCGCGGCCGTACGGAAACTCGATGTTTCGCGCGCGGAAGAAATGAAAAGCGCCTGCATCAAGCAGTCCAAAAAGTTCGACACGTCTGTCTTTATTTCCAAGTGGAAGTCCGAAATCCGCCGCGCGGTTGGCGAGGGTTCCAAATGAGACTCGCCTTCGTCCACCTCGGCTTTCCGCCCGAAGACATTGCCGGAGGCTCCATCTATGCCTACCATTTGGCGAACGAGCTTGCAAAACTAGGCCATTTCGTCGACGTCTATACCTACGCGCCCAAAACGCCGGTTCCCTCTTCGTCCGATTACCCGCTTCATTCCCGCGTCAAGGTCGTGCGCCTTCCCTATGCATTCGTCCCGGTTCTCCAGGAAAAGTTCCTCTACTCGCTCAACCGTCATTTAACCGAAAAATACGACTTGGTCCAAGGCTTCCAGTCCCTCTACCTTACCGTCACAAGCGCCGCATTGCACTGCCGCCGCAATAAGATTCCTTACGCCATCACGACCTACGACCTGGGCGTTTTTTCTTCGGGCCTGACGCGCAGGCTGCGCTGCAAGTTCCAGATAGACGACGTCTTCCGCCACATGGTTTTTGGAACGATAATTTCGCAGACCTACTTGGACGTCCTCAACGACTGGTATCCGCAATACGCCTCCAAGAATTCGGTGATTACTCCGGGAATAGACTCTTCGCTGTTCAGTCCACGCAACGCTTCCAAGAAAACCGCCGCAAAATACGGCCTTCTTTCTCCAGGCAAGCACGTCCTCTTCCTCGGCCGCGTAGCGCCATCCAAGGGCTTGGAGTACGCCATCGAGGCGCTGGCCCAAATGTCGTCTTCCAAAGCAATTTTGCACGTCGTAGGCAAGCCCCAGCCGCAATACCAGGAAAAGCTCGTCTCCCTCTGCAAAAAACTCGGAGTTTACAAGCAAGTCGTTTTCCACGGCCCGGCGCCGCTTTCCGACCTTCCTTCAATCTATGCGTTTTCCGGCTGCCTGGTCCTGCCGTCGCACACCCAGGGCGAGGGCTTCGGCATGGTGGTGTTGGAGTCGCTTGCCATGGGCACTCCCGTCGTGACCACGCAAATAGTCGGCGCGGCATACATAATCGAAAAAGACAAGCGCCTCGGCCTGGTGGTCTCGCCAAAGGACCCGTCCGCCTTGGCAGGCGCGTTTGCCTCGGTCCTTTCCGCGCCCAAGAAGGTCCCCCGCGCGTCAATCGCCTCCGAATATTCCTGGAACAGCATCGCCCGCCAGTTCGACGCACTTTATTCAAAGCACTTCGCCAAAAGATGATTTGATGAAGCCAATCCTCTCGATAATCGTCGTCAGCTACAACACCAAGGCGCTTCTCGAAAAATGCCTCGCATCCATCAAGGCTGGCGCCTCGGGCAAAAGTTTCGAAACAATCGTGGTCGACAACGCGTCCAAGGACGAAAGCGCCAAAATGGTTTCAATGAAATTCCCCAAGGCCAAGCTTGTTGCCAATTCCTCCAACAAGGGCTTTGGCGCCGCCAACAACCAGGCCATCGCGATTGCTTCCGGCAAATACCTGGCGCTTGTCAACAACGACGTCGTGCTCAAGCCGGGCGCGCTTTCTTCGGTCGTGGACTTCATGGACCGCAACCAGAAAGTTGCCGCGGCCAGCCTGATGCTTTTCAACCCGGACGGGTCGGTCCAGCCCAACTGCACCTCTTTTCCCACGCTGAAATCCGAAATCCTCGCCCGCATCCCATTCTTTTCCGTCCCGGCGAAATACTTTGTTCCAAGAACGCCTTCGCAGGTCGAAAACTTTTCCGGCGCCTGCTTCATCCTGCGCAAGTCCGCCGTGGACGAGTGCGGGGCTTTCGACGAGTCGTTCTTCATGTATTTGGAGGAGTCCGACCTGTTTTTGCGCCTGTCCAAGGCCGGCTGGAAAATCTTTTCAGTGCCCACGGGCCGCGCAATCCACTTCGGCGGCGCCAGCACTTCTTACGCCCCGCGCCGCCAGCTGCTTTATTTCCAAAGCCTCCTAAAGTTTTTTTCCAAGCACTACGGCTTTTGGCAGGCGCTGGCGCTTAGGAAAACCGTTTTTATCGGCAGCGCGCTAACTTTCTTGGCATCATTCATAGGCGTGCTTTTTGGGAACCCGCTTGCGAAAGAGCGTTTCCTGCTGGCAAAAGAGCTTCTTGGGCAGAGCGTTTCAGACTGGTGAATCAAGTGAAGAACACGTCCGCAGACGAAAAGGCGCAGGTCTACTCCGGCGGCGTCAATCCGCTCGTCTTCGCGGCCGTGCCCTCGAATTCATCGGTCCTCGACATAGGCTGCGCCGACGGAGCGCTTGGCTTCGCACTTTCAAAACAAAAAGGGTGCAAGGTTGTCGGCATAGAATATTCGCCGGCTCTTGCGGCTTCGGCATCTAAAAAACTTTCAAAAGTTGTTATGCTGGACCTTGAGCGGGATAGGGTTCCGCTGCC